>JAPXLT010000147.1:0-11433 GCA_033809415.1 Lentisphaeria bacterium | reverse complement strand
ACACCTACCTGCTCAACGCCTACACCGGCATCAGCAAGGAGGCGCTCGAGGGCACCAGCGCCAGGCTGGCCAGCAACGTCCGCAGCGGCAATGTCGATGCCTTCATGGACGACATGAGGGGCTTCTTCGCCAGCATCCCCTACGACATACAGCTGCCCGACGAGAAATACTACCAGACCGTCTTCTTCCTGCTCTTCCTGATGCTCGGGGTCTACATCGAGGCGGAATCACGCACCGGGAACGGGCGCATCGACGCCGTGGCGGCCTGCGGGGACTGGATCTACATCTTCGAGTTCAAGCTCGACAGGACGGCCGACATCGCGCTCGAGCAAATCAAGGACAAGGAGTATTTCCTCAAATACCGCCATTCCGGAAAGCGGATCATCCTGATCGGCGCCAACTTCGATACCCAGAAGCGCCAGCTCGCCGAATGGAAGCACACCCCGGCATAATAGCGTATAATCTCCGCAGATTATTAGAGCGCGTCCAAAAGGGGTTCCGCACACATTTTATCCGCAGGTTACTCAGATGGGCAGCGATTTCCAGGATTAGGAATTGCTATGACTTCCCGGGGTTTTCCATGTTTCAAGTCACATTTTCTATGCTTCCGTATGATTTCTTATGATTTTTCTTGAAATTCCGTTTTTCCGGCACTATGTTTTCGCTGTGTTTCAGACATCATCCAGCCCCACCCACCCAGGGGGCAACCCACCCTCGATAAGGTACGCGCGCGCGAGGCAGCCGTCGGACGGGTCGGACGGGAAACGCTCCCCTGCCCCCTGCCCCCTGCACCTGCACCCTGCACCCTGCACCCTGCACCCTGCCCCCTGTCCCCTGCACCCTGCACCCTGCACCTGTTACTCAGCAGGAAAAGACGAAAGGCACCTTCACAACCGGGACGGTTGCGCCACTTTTTAAACCGCATGCTATCCCATCCGTCAAAGCAGCAATCCTATAAAAATTTCCGTGCTTTCCGTGGACAAAAAATGGGTTATGGACGCGGTCTTATTAAAACGATTTGTTTTATTCGCAGTGATGGGAGAGGGAAGCCGGCTTCATGCCGGCGAGCCGCCGGCGCTCCATATCGCCTCCGACTAAAAAAGTAAAGCCGATCTTGTCACACAAGAATTTTGGACAAGGATTATGTCGCGCCTTATAGGGCTAATTCCAACATCGCCGATCCGACCGATCTGTCGTCCGTGTAAAGTCCGTGTGGGTTGCGGATGGTCACTTAATGCCGAAGTTTTTTCTTCTTTCGACTAATATTTTTGCTCTCTATCCGTTTCTTTGATATGGAAACGATTATCTCGAGTGAAATACCTGCTGTCCAGGAGGAATCCGTCTGTTCGAACTCCACCTGTGTTTTCCGCGTCCTTCTGGAAAAATGGAAGGGGAAATTCTGCTCAGGAGGCAGCGGTGGGAAAGCTGCTGATATTCCCGGTTGGCTTCTGGGGTTGTTGTCGCTGGCTCTGCTGACGATGGCTTCCCAGATCAAATTCCCCTTTGCAGGTGGTCGTCTGGCACTGGCGGATGTTACCTTCGCACTGGCTTTTCTCGGCATTCTCTGGCAAAGCTGGCAGCAACGCAAATCGATCTATTATCCGGTTGTCGGGTTGATCCTGCTGATTGCCGCCGCCCTGGCCAATATTTTTTCCGCGCCGGGGCTTTCGGGCGCCATCGAAACCGCGCAATTGATCCAGCAATTCTTCTGCGGTTTTCTGTTATTGAGTTATTTTCTCAAGCATGCTCCTTTTGCGGTCTGCGTTGTTGTCAGCCTAGGACTCTTTGGCAATCTGCTTGCCGCCATGATCCAGACGGTCAGCTACGGTTTCGCTTCGATCCAGGCTCCGGCAGATGTCAAGGCGCTGCCTTGGGGCTTCGGGAAAGCCTTGACTGGATTCTTCCGCAGCCGCATGGCTCTGAGCTTCTATTTTGCGGCAAGCCTTTGCTGGATTCAACCGCAATGGCTGGGGCGCAACCCCGGTTTCTGGCGCTGCCTTGCAACGCTGCTGGCCAGCGTGCTGCTCCTCTGCTTCATCCCGCATGGCATGATGCTTGTTCTCTGCCTGGCTGTTCTGCTGGTCACTTCTCTTTTCCTGCATAAACGGGCACTGGCTGTCAATCTGCTGGCCGGAACCATCCTGCTATTTTCACTGCTGCCCGGCAAAAACAACCCTCAGCGCGAGACGGTTCTCAATACCCTGAACCCCTGCAAAACCGGCGATTATGCCGGCGAACTCAAAACCTGCCACCTGGATTTTCTGGCAGCACTGCGCATGGCCGCCCGCCGCCCATGGCATGGCGTCGGCTCCGGGCGGTATCAGGAATGCATCGGACGCTGCTACGGAGACCTGCCAAACCCCAGTTACAATGACATCGACAGCGACACCCAGGCCGCTTGGGGAATCCTGGCAGGCACGTTGGGCTTTCCGGCAACGGGCCTATTTGCATTGGCTCTGCTGGCAGCGCTGGCGGCAGGCTTGAAAAAATACTTTTCGAGTGACGAAAACTCCGGCGGAACCTTGGCGCTTGGCGGCTTTGCCGCCCTGCTGGTCTTTTTTGCCGGCATGTTCATCAGCGATCCCTTGACCCGAGGGCTGGGCTGGTTCCTGGCGTTGGCTCTCGCCACTGCAACGATGCCCTTGCGGAATTCGCCGAATTTCCATGGCGGTTTCCGCTTCTGGCATATCATCATCGCTGCATTTGGACTGGGTGTTCTGCTGATTCCTATCGTTTTGCGCAAGCCCGTTCAGGATCCCCTGCGCAACTTGACCTTAACCAGCCGGGCGGTGCGCACTCGTCCCGTACAAACATCGGAGGGTGCCGATGCATCCTTTGGCAGTGGGGCGGATTTCTTTCTGGTCGTCAATGCGAGCAAGGTGAAGGAATTTACTCCGCCCTTCGAGAAGCACCAGGATTCACTGGCAGCGGAACAGACCTCCCTGCGCATTCCGGATGGCAAAGGCGTTCCGCCGGAGAATGAGGAGCCCGCGATGAAATATGGCGGTGCCTTGTTTGAAATTGAAGTACCGCAAGCGGTCAAATGCAAGATTTGGGTTCGCTGCTGGTGGGATGGTTCCTGCGGCAATACACTGAACTTGCAGGTTGACGACGAGCCGCGCTCGATAACCATCGGCAACGATGGCATGTATCATACCTGGCACTGGCTCGAATCCCCAAAAACCTACAACTTGAGTGCTGGAAAACATACGATCCGCATTCTGAACCGTGAAGACGGCATCGCCTTTGATCAGATTCTGATCACCACTGATATGGAATATTATCCACAGGAAATCGAGGAATCATTGTGACCATGGCACATTTTTTACGTCGTTCCCTTCACTTGATGGCTCTGCTTTGTCTGCTCTCCTTGCACGGACAGCAGCTCGAATCGAGTCCGGAAGAGTTCCTAACTGAAATCCGACGTCCGCTCGGTCAGGATGTCTGGGGAGAAATCACTGGACGGATCACGCATGTGGCTGATGGCCAGGCACAGCTATCCGGTGATTTGCGAGTACGTGTCACTTTCAGCAGCGGCACCCTGCATGCGCAGATTGTGCTTAACGACAAAAACGTCTATGGCTTCGAGCAGAAGCACGCCCCCGGTGAAGCAGTCTCCACCAGCCTTAGCAAACCGGAGACAGAAAGCGCACCGGGGCTGTTCGCGTTCGGACTCGAACCCGAGGACCTCACCTTCTCTTTCCTTTACTGGGATTTCCTCGAGGAATTACCCCCGCAGAAGAGCCGCATGCGAGTCTGCCGCGTGATGAAGCTGGCACACCCCGACGGCAAGGGAATCGTTCAGGTATGGTTCGATGCCGAACTCGGCTTCCCCCTCGAGGCATGGTGGTTCAAAACAGGCGAAACGACACCCTGGCGAAAACTCGAGATGAAGGGCGCCAAAAAACATGCCAACGGACTCTGGTTCGTCCGCGAAATGCGACTTGATGGCAATGGATGGAAAACCCGCGTCATCTTTGACTTCGCTTCGCTAAACGAAGTCGGGAACGCAAAGCGGCAATAGTTTTTTTAACCACGAAAGGCACGAAAAGGCACGAAATTTTTTTATAGGGTTGCTGCTTTGACGGATAAGATCGCACGCGAGTTCTATTGGGTGGACATTGTGGACAGGAGACGGGAACCCTGCACCCTGCACCCTGCACCCTGCACCCTGCACCCTGCACCCTGCACCCTGCACCCTGCACCCTGCACCCTGCACCCTGTCCAGTTATAATAATTTTTCGAGTTGGTGCCGGGAATTTTGCTGCACCTGCTGATGCAGGCTGTTGCCGTGGGCGTCCATGGTCACCACCGCCGGGAAACGTTCGACTTCCAGGCACCATAGTGCCTCCGGAAAGCCAAATTCCTCGAGATAATATACGTCCGTCACCTTTTTGACCGCCTGGGCGAGGACTTGTGCGGCTCCTCCAACTGCATGCAGATAGACACAGCCAAACTCGCGGCAGGCCTCGAGTGTACGTTCCCCCATGCCACCTTTGCCGATGATACCCTGCAATCTGAATTTTTTAATCAGATCAGCCATATACGGTTCCTCGCGAATCGAGGTCGTCGGTCCAGCAGCAGTAATCTTCCATTCATCGTTTTCCCGGATCACCACCGGACCGCAATGATAAAAGACCGTCTGATACAAATCCGGAGCAGAAGACAAGTCCTCGAGCGACGCAAGATATTTATGAGCCGCATCACGGGCAGTGTATATACGCCCGGAGAGCTCAACTAGTTCGTTCAGAACCAGGGAACGGATTTCTTCCTCACGCAAGGGCAATTGTAAATTTCGGGTCATTCTGTGCTCCTGTTTATCGTGCTGGACGAAGCTTCCGGCGCAATATATTCCAGCTGATAGATTTCCTCGCCATCACGGCAATAATTGAATTTTTCCCGTGCCACGCGCATAACCGCCTTTGGCTCCCCTTTGCTCAAGGCATTGATTTCCTTCTGCAACACGCTCAGTTCATATTTAACCGCCCGCTGCTCCTCGAGCAATTTGCTGATCTCGTCCTGCAACCGGCTCTGCTCCGCCAGCAATGGCGTAAACATGACAAATGCAGCAACAATCAGCACTACGATAAAAAACATGATGATCAAATCAATCTTTTTCATTTTTCAGGTCCTGCAACCAATCTTTTCTACATAAAAATCATACAAACGCACCACTGCACTACGAACGCGCCACTCTTTAAACCTGCACCTTGTACCCTGCACCCTGCACCCTGCACCCTGCACCCTGCACCCTGCCCCCTGCCCCCTGCACCCTGCACCCTGCACCCTCTAATTCAGAATCACATCCACTGCCAGCGGCTGGTAGGTGCGTCGGCTTTGATTAATGCTGATGACAACCATGCGTATTGCCTGGCCGCTGTGAGTCTCTGAAAGAAGTTCCGCCAGGGCACGGGGTTCCGGGATGGCTTTGCCGCCGACCTCGATAATGATGTCACCGCGCTTCAAGATATCCCGCCAGAGATTCTGCTGCATGGAAAACATGTCCTGGGGGATCAACTCGCTGATCGCCAGCCCGGCAATCTCTTCTGTAAAGCCCATTGCCCGCCGCAGAGCCGGGGTCAGTTTTTGCACGCTGATTCCAAGACGGGTTCTGATCAGCATGGCGTCCGGCATCTGTTCTACTTCGACACGGACTTTACGTCCGCCTGCCAGAGTTATTTCGATCTGATCCGATGTTTTCACTTGCCAAACCGCCCGCCCGAAATCAACATGCCGGGTAACCGGACGCCCATTCACCGCGACTAATTCATCACCCTGACGGAGACCGGCTTTGCACAACGGGCTGTCCTCGAGCAACTCTGGCAGGCAGAGTCCACGCCGGGTGCCCGGTGTAAGCAACTCGCCCGTTTGCAAGCCAAGAAAAGCATTGCTGAAATGCTCGGGACGCAGCCAGTAGCTGAGAAAAAGCTCGATTCTGGCCAAAGGAATGGCGAATCCGATGCCCTGGGCATCCTGACGGATGGCCAGATTGATTCCGATCAAATCTCCATCGAGGTTGATCAGGGGACCGCCGCTGTTGCCGGGATTGATCGCCGCATCGGTCTGGATGATATCCGAAAATGAGATATTCCCTTCAGTGAGGCTGCGGTTAAATGCGCTAAGCACTCCCAGCGACACACTGTGTTCGAGTCCAAAAGGGTTGCCGATGCTGATCACCGTTTCGCCCAGCAACAAGTCCTCTGAACGGGCAAAATTGGCTGCGGTCAAGGCATTCGCCCCGGAAAAATCCCCGTTCAAGCGGAGCAGGCAGAGGTCATTAGGCTGGTCATAGCCGACCAGTACTGCAGGATATGATTTCCCGTTCCAGAGACGCACCTCGACGCTGCCAGCACGCTGCACTACGTGATAATTGGTTATCACCAGACCGGCCGGATCAATAATGACGCCACTTCCCAGCGGGAAAAATTTGGTGATCACTTCCCGACGTTGATAATGCGGATTAAAAAACTGGTTGAAAAAGAGGTCAAAGGGGTCGTTCACCCGAAGAACCTGCTGCGTTCCGATATTGACGACCCAGGGCAGTGCACGGTTCACCGCTTTGACCGCAGGGGTCACCCGCACCGAAGATATACCCGTGCCGGAACTCTGCAAAGGCTCCTGAGCCAACGCAGTCATCAGAATTCCTATCCATGCAAAAATCATTATGACCGAACTGGAAACTCGCATATTTGTATTCATCTTAAATTTGAGGGCATCCAAAATGGGTTTTAACCACGAAAGGCACGAAAAAACATGAAATTTTCGTGGCTGTTTGTGTGTTTCGTGGTTAAAAAAATGTTCTGATACTCGAACAGGAGGCACAAAGCATGCCTGAACAAAATCCATTTCCGGCTCGAAATCGGCATTGTGAAAAATGTATTGGTTCAAGTGAACAATGTCAATTCAGCGAACGTTTTTTACAGATCATCTGGAATGAAAAGTTATTGACGGCAAATCTGCGTTGCTGTGACGGCACGGCGCTGCGCATCGTCAGCGTCGGCACTTGGAACAATGCGGCCGGACCGGATTTCAGCCGGGCGGCATTGCTTTTTGATGCGCAGTTGTCCCGTGGCGATGTCGAGATTCACCGTTACTCATCGGACTGGCTCCGGCATGGGCATCAGAACGACCCTGCCTATGACAAGGTCATTTTGCATGTCGTCTGGCAGCATGATCTGCCGCCGGAAAAAACGCCGGGGCAGCTGAAGACGCTCGAGATCCGTCATTATCTGCTGCCTTCCTGGCAACGTTTGCTCAGCGATGTGGAAGAAGCATTTTATCCTTATGCGCGGCAGGTTCCTCCAGGCAGCTGCGCTTTGCAATGGGCCTTGCTCGATAATGGGAACGTGCAGCGTCTTCTGCAATCGGCCGCTCTGGCACGCTTTGCCAGCAAAAAAGATCGCTTCCTTCGTCGCAGTGCGGAAGCAGGTTTTTCCCAGAACCTGTACCAGGAATTCTTCGCCGGGCTGGGCTATGCCAACAACCGGCTCCCTTTCTATTCCCTGGCGAAAGCAGCCAACTTGAAATTGCTGAGCAGCTTTTCCAAGCCGGAGCAACGTCAGGCGATCCTCTTCGGATTGGCTGGTCTGCTCCCGGACCCCACCCGCGAAAAGGTGCTGCCAGAGTTCCGGGAATACCTTGGCACGTGTTGGCACTACTGGTGGGAAAGCGGCCTGCAAGCGCTCGATCTGACTTGGCAGCGAAGCGGAGGAAGACCCTGCAACAGCTGCCAGCGCCGCCTGCAAGCCGGCTTCCTTTGGCTGGAAAAGGTGCAGTACGATCCGGAAGCCTGGTTGCTGGGAATCACAGGGCATGTGAGCACCACGAAGCAGCTGTTGAACTGCCTGCTCGAATTCCCGGAAGGCGATTCCCTGTGGCGCAACAGCAAGGATTTCTCGAGCCGCCTGCATCCGGAGTCAGCGTTACTGGGAAAGAGTCGGGCAAGGGACTTGGTTCTCAACGTGCTTCTCCCTGCCATAGCTGCACGGGCAGAACAGGAAGATGGGGAAAATTCGCCAACGGCACTACTCGCCCTCCAGGCCTGGATGGAATTGCCTCCGGGACAGGATAATCACCTTTTCCGGGAAGCCTGCCATCGTTTCCTGGTGCCTCCCAGCAGAGCAAAGGAAATCCTGAAAAAGGCTTATCATCAGCAGGGGCTGCTTGATATTTATCAGAATTTCTGCCTGGCATTGTCTCACGACTGTTTTAGTTGCCCATTCATCAGCGCTCCTGATGTAATGCATCAATGACCCCGTTAGGTGACACTTTTTACAACTAAAGACACTAATGGACACGAAAAAATTTCATGGCAAGCACGACGCATTCTCGCAGAAAAAGTTACTTCCATGAAATTTTTTCGTGTCCGTTCGGGCATTTCGTTGTTCAAAAAGAATTCCTCGGGTACCCTAGTTCAGCCCATGAACAGGCCGCCGTCAACACTGAATTGCTGTCCGGTGATATACGAGGCGGCATCCGAGGCGAGGAAAACGATCAGGCTTGCGACTTCCTCCGGGGTTCCGAAACGCCGCAAGGGGATTCCCTTGAATAGCTCCTGACGGCGCCGTTCTGGGATGACGGCAGTCATCGCCGTGTCAATAAATCCAGGGCAGAGGGCATTGGCTGTCACGCCCAATCCGGCCAATTCGCGTGCCACGGAGCGCGAGAATCCCAGCAAGCCTTCTTTTGCGGCTGCGTAATTTGCCCGGTTTGCCGACCCCATGCGTCCGGCATCCGAGGCCAGATAAATAAGACGTCCCCATTTTTGTCGTGACATGGGCATGGCTACTGCCCTTGTCAGCTCGAAGGGTACGGTCAGATTCAGCTGAAGCACCCTGCTCCACTGTTCATCGCTCATGAAAGCGACAGGTGCATCATCGAGAATGCCTGCACAACAGACCAGCACTTCAATCCGCCCGAAAGCCTCGAGAACCTGCTGCACCAGCTTCGCCGAGGCGCCAGGCTGCAACAAGTCCGCCTCGAACAGGCGCACCGATGCCCCAGCCTGACGGCATCGCTCCTGAATTGCAGTCAGGCGCTCCGCATGGGCATGATATTGCAAAGCCAGGTCATATCCCGCAAGCGCCAGTTTTTCCGCAGCAGCCAGACCAATTCCCCCGCTGGCGCCGGTCACCAGGACAACCCGCCGTGCAGACTTCTGCTGCGGGGCGACTTCCACTTTTGCGGCAGTTTTTTCCTGGGCTGCGATATATTCTTCAACATCTTTGCGATGAATCAACTCCTTCCCGCAAAAGTCAGCGACAGCCTGCAAGTCCACGCCTGCATTTCGGGCAAAGATGCGGGCGGCAGGAGCAGCTTTCAATCGGGGGGGCGGGGTGTCCGAATCCTTTGGGCGTGCCGGCTGTTCCGAAAGCAGTTCCAGATTCAACGAAGTTTGTTTCTGATGATTCTCGATACGTTCCCGGTTGCTCTGTCGAAAACTGGCACTGTCCCAAGAAGACTCGCCGGCATCCGTGATAACGCCAAGAACAACGCCATACGGAACAACCGACTTTTCAGGAACCAGAACCTCCGCCAGAATTCCATCCGCCGGTGCTGCAATTTCGGCGGACATCTTGTCGGCAATCAATTGAACAAGAATGTCCCCTTTGCAGACTTTGTCCCCAGGCGAAAAAAGCCATTGACCAACCGTGGCTTCATCCATGTTCTCGTACAATTTTTCTAAAACAACCGGATAAATCATAAGCCTCTTCCTATGGACAAGGGACAGGGACAAGAATGGACACGATGGACGGAATGGACAAGAATGGACTGCTGAATGGACAAGGGACAATGGACAGA
The DNA here is from genome assembly GCA_033809415.1 of Lentisphaeria bacterium. Taxonomy (GTDB): domain Bacteria; phylum Verrucomicrobiota; class Lentisphaeria; order Oligosphaerales; family Oligosphaeraceae; genus JAQVUB01. The sequence goes on along the minus strand of JAPXLT010000147.1, from coordinate 1,632 downwards.
GATTATGTCGCGCCTTCAGGGGCTGATTCCAACATCGCCGATCCGACCGATCCGACCGATCCGTCCGATTTGTTGTCCGTGTAAAGTCCGTGTAAAGTCCGTGTAAAGTCCGTGCAAAGTCCGTGCAAAGTCCGTGCAAAGTCCGTGCAAAGTCCGTGCAAAGTCCGTGTAAAGTCCGTGTAAAGTCCGTGTTGGTTGTGGACGCCAGTCCACCCCAAGCCTTTTCGTGTTTTTTCGTTGTTAAAAAATGTTTTATTTGAACTCCGCTTCGAAGCGCGGGTCTTTTTCAGCTCCATTTCGGACGGCCTGGTTGTACCATTTTTTTGCTTCTTCCATGCGCGGGGGATTGGCGGTAGCGCAGAGCACCGCCAGATTGAAAGCCGAGTGCGGGTCTTTAGGATTCAGCCGCAATGCTTTGCTGAACTGTGCCTCAGCGGCCTGCGTCCAGCCCAAGTCGACCAGGGCACCGCCGAATAGTCGAGATAATGTAGGATTAGCCGGTTCGAGTGCCACGGCTCGCCCCAAGTAGGAGAAGGCCCATTCCGGCTGGCGCAGATTAATCATGGCATAGCCCAAAGCTAATAAAACGTTCGTGTCATCAGGATCATAACGAAAGGCCAGCTTCAAATATTTAACTGTGTCGTCATCATTGCCGGTATTGGCAGCGATCAGGCCCAGGCGTTTCAACGCCAGCAAATGAGCCGGTTCGAGCTCCAGCACTTTCTGATAATTCCATACAGCCGCCTCTGTCTTCTGACTCCTTTCAGCATCCAGCGCCTGACGCAAAAAACCGTTTATCAGCACCTCTTTCTCGGTATAGGAACTACCGGATGGCGCCTGATTGGTCACGGGCGAAGAAGAAGGCGTTGCTGCCGGAGGTTCCGCAGCAGCCGTTTTCCGGCTTTCGGCTTCTTTCTGAATCAGGGCAATTTCGAGTGCCTTGCGGCGGTTCTCTTCCTGTTCGAGCTTGCTGTTCAGATCGGCCAGGCGGTTGAGCCAGATGCGCTCCGTCTGACTTTCTTTAACCGCCGCGAGTTCTTTAACCTGTTCATCCCTGCGCTTGAGTTGCTCGGTCATGACCGACAGTTGCGTCTGCCCGGCCTGAAGATCGTTCTTCGCTTGCGCCAGTTCCTGCGTCCTTGCCTTCAGCTGGTTCTGCAGATCGATCAAGTTGCTGGTCAATCCATCCACGGCTTCGGATTTGGTTTTGCTGCTGCTAAGGTCTTCCTGCAAGGTACGCATTTTCTGTTGTTCGGCTGCAAGTTGTTTGCCAAGTTCTTCGCTCTTTTGCTCTGCTCCGGCAATTGCCTTCTCGAGGCGTATGCTCAAGGCCGTTTTGGCCTCCAGCTCCTGTTGATTTTTCTCGAGTTGCTGCTGCAATTCACCGCGTCGCTGTGCCTCTTCCACCAGCCTTGCCTTCAAATCCACATTTTCTTTATCATAATCCGCCTGGCGCCGGATGACACCCGTCAACTGTTCGTTCAAACGCGCATTGAGTGTTTCCATATCTGAAACCTTGCGCTTCAAACCCTGTATTTCCACTCGCGCCGACTGAATCTCATCGCTCTTCGTCAAAACCAGTGCATTGGCTGCTGCCAGACGCTCCGCCTGCTGGCGAAGAGTCTCGTCACG
>JAPXLT010000146.1:0-11480 GCA_033809415.1 Lentisphaeria bacterium | reverse complement strand
CGTCCACACTGTCCACAGCGTCCACAACGTCCACACTGTCCACACTGTCCACAGCGTCCACAATGTCCACCACATTTGACATATACGGGTTGCGTGCTCATTCGTCAAAGCAGCAACCCCTAGAAAAATTTTCGTGTCTGTTCGTGTGGTTCGTGGTTAAAAAACCTTTTTGCAAGGCGGCTTGGAGTGCGTTGGCACGGTGGCTGAGTCGGTTCTTGCATTCCTCGTCGAGTTCGGCAAAAGTATTCTGGAAGCCGTCGGGGATGAAGACAGGATCATAGCCGAAGCCGCCGCTGCCAGCTGGTTCGTGGCTGATCTGTCCTTTGATTTCGCCTTCTGCGGTTCCGACCAGTCCATCAGGGGTGGCTACAGCGATGATGCAAACAAAACGGGCCCGGCGGTTGTTGCATTCCTGTAATTTCAGCAGGAGTTTCTGCACGTTCCGACCATCATTGCCGCCTTCACCGGCATAACGCGACGAATAGATGCCTGGTTCGCCGCCGAGAGCCTCGACCTCGAGTCCGGAATCGTCCGCAAGCACTTTCCTGCCCGTCGCTCGAGCTGTTTCGAGCGCTTTCTTGATCGCATTTTCCGCAAAGCTGGTACCATCCTCGACGACCTCCGGAATCCCGCCGATTTCGTGCGGTGCCATCAGTCTGATCCCATGCGGCGCCAGGATTGCCTGCATTTCCTTGATTTTATGTAAATTGCCGCTGGCGACAAGAATTTCCGACATCTCATATCCTTTCCGCTCCAAAAGGTAATGTGCCAGCTGAGTGACAGCTTTTTACAACTAGAAGACACTGATGGACACGAAAAAATTTCATGGCAAGCACGATGCATTCGTGCAGAAAAAGCCACTTCCATGAAATTTTTTCGTGTCCTTTCGGGCATTTCGTTGTTCAAAAAGAATTCCTCGGATACCCGGGATCGCTGACGCCTTACGTTTTTTTCGCTTTTTTGGCTGTGCGCATTTGAAAAATTCCTAATAATGTACACATTAAATAACAGTCCTGAAAGCTGGTTTGCTTTTAAAGAGAAAAATCACATCAAATTTTAATGGAGATTAATACATGGCGAATTTAAAAGGAACAAAGACCGAAGCGAATCTGCAGCATGCTTTTGCTGGAGAATCACAGGCCCGCAACAAATATAACTATTTTGCCAGTGTGGCTCGCAAAGAAGGCTATGAACAGATTGCTGCAATCTTTGAAGAGACGGCCATCAATGAGAAAGAACATGCCAAGTTGTGGTTCAAACTGCTGGGCGGAATCGGTGACACCGCAGCCAATCTGAAGTCAGCGGCCGCCGGCGAACACGAAGAGTGGACGGTGATGTACAAGGAGTTCGCCGAAATAGCCGAAAAGGAAGGTTTTACCGAAATCGCGAAGATGATGACCGGGGTTGCAGAAGTTGAGCGGCAGCATGAAAAGCGTTATCTGGCTCTGCTCGAGAATGTCCTGAACAAGACAGTGTTCAGCAAGAGCGAAAGCAAAGTGTGGATTTGCCGGAATTGCGGGCATCTGCACATGGGAACGGCAGCGCCGGAAATCTGCCCGGTCTGCAAACACCCCAAAGCCTATTTTGAAATCCACGCGCAAAATTACTGAACCTCGCAGTCCCGGTTGACCGGTTGACTCGATGAAACCCCATCTGATTAGCGTTCGGATGGGGTTCTTTCGTCACTATGAATTGAGGCTCCTAACATGTCAGAAAATATTGAGAATCCAGTGAATTCCACAGCACCCGAAAGTGCGAATACTGATTTTATCCGGGCGATTATCAATGAAGATATCCGCACCGGCAAATATCGTCCGGAGGATATACGGACTCGCTTCCCTCCCGAACCGAACGGCTACCTGCATATTGGGCATGCCAAGGCCATCTGCATTGATTTCGGGATCGCAGCGGAATATGGCGGCAAATGCAATTTGCGCATGGATGATACAAATCCCGGCAAAGAGGATATCGAGTATGTGGAATCCATCGAGGAGGATATCCGCTGGCTGGGTTATAGTTGGGATGGACCAGTGCGCTTTGCCTCGGATTATTTTCAGGAGATGTATGAATACGCAGTGATGCTGATCGAGCAAGGGCTGGCCTATGTCGATGATCAGACGGCGGAGGAAATCCGGGAGAATCGCGGCACTCTGACCGAACCGGGCAAGCCGAGCCCCTGGCGCGACCGCAGCATTGCGGAAAATCTGGATTTGTTTGAGCGCATGAAGAATGGCGAATTTCCGGATGGAAGCCGAGTCTTGCGCGCGAAGATCGACATGGCCGCGCCGAATATGAATTTGCGGGATCCGGTCATGTACCGGATTCTGCATATGTCGCATCATCGCACCGGTGATCAGTGGTGCATCTATCCGATGTATGACTGGGCGCATGGACTCGAGGATTCGATCGAGGGGATAACACACTCGCTTTGCACACTCGAATTTGAGATTCACCGTCCGCTGTATGAATGGTTTCTCGAGCCATTGCCGGTGCATCGTCCGCAGCAGATTGAATTTTCCCGTTTGAATCTGACCTATACGGTGATGAGCAAGCGGAAGTTGCTGCGTCTGGTGCAGGAGAACCATGTTTCCGGCTGGGACGATCCTCGAATGCCGACTATATGCGGATTGCGCCGTCGCGGGTATACTCCGGAATCGATTCGCACATTTGTACAGCAGCTCGGAATTACCAAATTCACTGGAATCACGGATGTGGCTGTGCTGGAAAATTGCCTGCGTGAAGACCTCAACAAAACGGCGCCGCGTTATCTGGCGGTATTGCGTCCGCTGAAAGTCACCATTACCAATTATCCGGAGAACCAGGTGGAATGGCTGGACGCCGTGAATAATCCCGAATGCCCGGAGCAGGGCACCAGAAAAATTCCTTTCAGCAGGGAAATTTTTATCGACGAAGACGACTTCCGGGAGGTGCCCCCGCCGAAATATTTCCGCCTGGCGCCCGGCAAGGAAGTGCGTTTGCGCTGGGGATATTTCCTGACTTGCCAAGATGTGGTGCGCGATGCGGACGGGCGTGTGTGCGAGCTGCTTTGCACCTATGATCCAGCCAGCCGCGGCGGCAGTGCGCCGGACGGACGGAAGGTCAAAGGCACGATACACTGGGTCGAGGCGTCGAATGCCGTCACGGCTACGGTTCGCCTGTATGACCGCCTGTTCAAAAGCGAAAACCCCGACGATTGTCCGGAAGGCCAGGATTTCATCAGCAACCTGAATCCGGATTCGCTGACTGTTTTGGAAGATTGCAAACTCGAACCTGCCCTGGCGGAACTGCCCCCGGAAAACCGTGTGCAGTTTGAACGGGTCGGATACTTCTGCAGCGACCGCTACGACCACCAACCCGGAAAACCGGTCTTTAATCGTACCGTCAGCCTCAAAGACACATGGGCCAAAATCGAGAAGAAACAACTCTAAAGAAGACTTTTTTAACAACGAAAAGACACGAAAAGGCACGAAATTTTTTTATAGGGGTTGTGTGACTTTGACGGATGGAGGTACACGCGGTTTAAAAAGTAGCGCAACCGTCCCGGTTGTGATTGATGTTTCTCCGATTGATCGGACGGATCGGCGATGTTGGAATTAGCCCTGAAGGGGCGCGATATACCAGCCCAGGGCAACGCCCTGGGTTGGGGATTATCCCATCAATAAAGCCCTGTAAGGGCGTGACATAGAGAATCGCCATAGCTCAATCTTTATCCAAAATCTTTCACAAAAACATACAGGCGGAACAGCATGATTCATTATGATTTCAGCGGGCAGACAGCCATCGTGACCGGTGGCACCCGCGGCATTGGAGCTGCGGTGAGTGCTGCGTTTCTTAAGGCCGGCGCAAAGGTGATTGCGACCTATGGCGGCAACCGTGAAGCGGCCGAGGCTTTTGCCGCAGCTCAGGGTGAGTTTGCAGAGCGCCTCGAGTTGCATTGCTTTGACGTCAGCGACTACTCGCAAGCTGAAGAATTCTTCAAGGAGTTTGACAAAAATCATGCGCGGCTGGATATTCTAGTGAACTGTGCCGGTATCCGTGAGGATTCGGTGCTGGCGATGATGCCGACGGCGACTTGGCAGCGGGTACTGGAAGTGAATCTGAATGGCGCGTATCACATGGCCAAGCTGAGTGTCCTGCGGATGATGCAGAACCGCTACGGCCGCATCGTTTTTCTGACTTCGCCGGTTGGAAGGATCGGTTTTGCCGGCCAGGCCAATTATGCCGCCTCGAAAGCCGGGCTGGTGGCCATGTGTAAGGCACTGTCCAAAGAGGTCGCCCGACGTAAAATCACCGCCAATTGCGTGTCGCCAGGATTTATCGATACGGATTTCATCGGTAATCTGCCCCCGGAACAGCTCAAAGAATATCAGAATATGGTGCCTTTGAAACGTTTTGGACGCGTCGAGGAAGTGGCCAATGCTGTCCTTTTTCTGGCCAGCGAAGAATCGGAATATACCACTGGTATGGTGCTGGAAATCTCCGGCGGCCTGTAAGAACGGTTGACAAAAGGTAAAACGTCAGTAGCTGGTAATGGAGGAAGTCTTTTTGAACAACGAAAAGCACGAAAAGACCCGAAAAAAATTCATGGGAGTGGCTTTGACTGCTATAATGTGTCGTATTTCCCATGAATTTTTTTCGGGTCTGTTTGTTTCTTTTGTTGTAAAAAAATCCTTGTGTTGTCCAGTTGCTGATGCATTGCGATAAAAGGTTGTTCTTGAAGTATAAGGAAGTGTTTAATATGTTGAAAAAAGCATTGTTGGGTATTGTTGCGGCTTCTTTGGCAATTTGTTTTTCCGGATGCTGGAAACGCAAGGAGGTTCTGCATCTCTACTGCTGGGCGGATTATGTTTCGCCCGATTTGATCAAGGCCTTCGAAAAGAAACACAACTGCCGAGTTGTGTATGATACTTTCGATTCCAACGAACAGATGTATGCCAAGCTCAAAGCCGGCGCTACTGGCTATGATGTGATTGTCCCAAGCCATTATATCGTCGAGCTGATGGTCAAGGATCAGATGCTGCTTGCGCTGGACAAAGCACAACTGCCGAATTTGCAATATCTGGACGACAGTATCGTCGCGATGATGCCGGATTCGGAGTGCCGGTATTCGGTTCCCTATATGATGAGTTATACCGGGCTTGGTTTCAACAAGCAGAAAGTCACGGATTTCCAGCCCACCTGGCGCATGTTGGAAAGAGCGGACTTGAAGGGGCGCATGACCATGCTGGATGATGCGGCTGAGGTGATTGGCTCCGCATTGCTGGTGCTGGGACATGACCCTAATAGTACCGATGCTGCTGTACTCGAAGAGGCTCGCCAGCTGATTATGAAATGGCGTGCCAATGCCGCCAAATTTGAAAATGAGCAATACAAAAATGGTTTGGCCAGCGGCGAGTTTTTTGTGGTCATGGGCTACTCCGGCGATGTCATGCAGGCGGTCGATGAAAACCCGGACGAACTCGATTTCGTTATTCCGGTGGAGGGAACGATGCTTTCTTGTGATGTCATGGTTATTCCGGCACAGGCAAAAAGTCCTGCGCTGGCTCACCAGTTCATCAATTTCCTGCATGATCCCAAAAATGCCGCCGACAATACAGAATACTGCTTTTACCGTTGTCCGAACAAGGGCGCTTATCCTCTGCTCAGCGAGGAAATCAAAAACAACAAAGCGGTTTTTGTCGACGACGCGGTTCTGGAAAAGTCTGTTTTCACCCTCGAGCCTGAGGGAGCCGGCAAATTATTGCGCAATGAAATCTGGAGTAAGATCAAAGCCGGCGCAGAATAATCGCTCACGGGGCAAACTTTGTCTGCCTGAGTGCTTCGTAGAGCACGATGGATACGGAGTTGGCCAGGTTATGACTGCGTGCGTGTTGTCCGGGCATTGGGATCGTGTATAAATCATTTTGATATCGAGTGTAGAATTCCAATGGCAGACCATGCCCTTCATTGCCGAAAACCAGCCAGTCACCAGGTGTGAAGTGCACATCATAGATGCTGCGGCTGGTTTTCGTGCTGCAAAAGAACATGCGCTGCGGTCGAGCCTGCTCGAGAAAATCGTCCCAGCAGTCATAAACCTTCCAATCGAGATAGGGCCAGTAGTCCAAGCCTGCCCGGCGAAGATGTGCTTCGTCAAGCTGAAAGCCCAAAGGCCGGATCAGATGCAGACGGGCATCCGTGCAAACACATAAACGCCCGATGGTTCCGGTATTCTGGGGAATCTCCGGAGCGACTAGGACAATATTGAAAAAAGGTTCCATGCTGCTGTTTTATGGACGAGGGACAGGGACAAGAATGGACAAAATGGACAGGATGGACAGTAATGGACTACTGAATGGACGATGGATGATCTGTCCGTATCGAGTCCGTGTGGGTTGCAGTAGATCACATCACATCGGCCTTTCCAGGGAATTTTATTCGTAATGGGTCTTCTGTGGTGCGTGGTGCGGGTCAGACGTGGTGGACAAAGTGGACAGGACAAGGTGCACCCTACGACAGTCAGGGCATCGCAACCGGGACGGTCGCGCTACTTTTTAACTGTACCTCTGTCCCTGTTCCCAACGCACTACGCACCCCGCACTACGCACCCTATTCTCCAACGCCTGTACTACAGAAGAGGCATTACTTTTATTCTTTATTTTCCACTTGCACCGGCAAGAAGAACCGGAAACTGCCGCCGCCCCTTCGGGAACTGATGCGCTCGATGTAGAAAATGACCATGTTGTTGCGGGTTTTATCGAGTGCCTCGACAACCTCGGCGATGGATTTTACCGGAACCCGGTTGACTTCATGGATGATATCGCCTGGAAGAATTTCGCCGGCATCGGAATCGGCGGCCTTGGCGACCGCGCCGTCCGGACGGATTTCCTGTACGACAACCTGTTCATCAACGACTTTCAGACGCAGGCCGAGCTGATTGAAAATCCCACCCTGGCGTCCGTAAGCTCCTTCATCGGTGCGGGCGATGGCTGCACCCTCGCGCTGTCCGGCAACCAAGGTGAAGTTCATTTCCTTGCCGTCGCGCATGACCACCAATTCTATTTTATCACCAGGTCGAAAACTGGTGACAGCCAGCAGCAACTCATGCGGTGAATGAACTTTTTTGCCGCCGACCTTCTGGATCACATCGCCATTTTTGATGCCGGCTCTCTCCGCAGCTTCTCCAGCTATGACTTCGCTGACAATAACGCCATAATCGGCACCGAACTGGCTGCCGATCTCCTCGGTGAGTTCCTGCATGGCCACGCCGATGAAGGGACGGATGACTTCACCGTCTTTGATCAAGGCATCGGAGACCTGTTTGACCAGGTTGCTGGCGATGGCGAATCCCAGGCCGATGCTGCCGCGGGACATTCCGCCAGTATAGATGAACTGGTTGATGCCGATGATTTGACCGTTGATGTTCAGCAGGGGACCGCCGCTGTTGCCGGGATTGATGGAAGCATCGGTCTGGATATAGTTCTCGTAGTTGCTCATACCGGTATCGTAACGGCCCTTCTGGCTGATGCAACCAATGGTGACCGAATAATCAAAGTTAAACGGTGCCCCAATGGCGATGGCCCATTGCCCAACACGCAGCTTGTCAGAGTCGGCAAACTCGAGGAATGGGAAATTCTTGATTTTGCCGCCGCCGATCTGCAGAATGGCCAAGTCGGTTTCCTTGTCCACGCCAATGACTTTGACCGCGTCCTTGTCTTTTTCATTGTCAAAGACTTTTCCTTCCGATGTGCGGACTTCCAGAAAAGCATGATTCTGGATGACATGAAAATTGGTGACCAGATACCCTTCAGCAGAAATCAGAACTCCGCTGCCTTTGCCGGCGGGAGCCGGTCTGCGCCTGCGCCCCTGCCTGGGCATGTTCTCCTGAGGACGGGGGAAGCCGAAAAAGCGGTAGAATTCCTCCGGCAGTTCCTGCACCGGCGGAGCAACCTGCTTGTTGGTGATGACGACAACGGCCGGCTTGGCCAGGTTGACAACCTCAGAAAACGCGTTTTCAACTTCTTGAGCGACTTTCAGAGAATCGGGGTTGAGGGATTTGCTTCCGGCTTGGAGAGGGGCAATGCAAAGAATGGCTGCACAGAGACTTAATGCTGCAATCAAAGAGTGTTTTTTAGGCATGAGAGTAATCCTTTCGTTATGATTGTAAAGACTGAATATTGAGTTCCAAAATGACCTCTCATTAGGACAAGTACGGAACCGGAAAAGTTCCCGGGCAGAAAAAAATTTCGTGCCTTTCGTGGTTAAAAACCTTTTTGGACACGATCCAGGTATTCCCAGCTTGCCTGAAGTTTATGCAGGTGAACCAGTTTCTGAAAGAGTTCGCTGTTTCTGCCGAAAAGGGTTGCACACATGCGCAACAGAAAACCGTTGGGGGCATGTTGGTTTTCGCGTCCCGGGCGAGCCAGGTCTCTAAGAAAGGCGAGTTTTTCTGAGTGGCTGGGCTCGGGCAATGGCAAGGCGCGGCAGGCAGCCTGGATTTGCTGCAGTAATGCTGGATTGGCAAGTAGGCCGCGGGCTGGCAGCAGGCCATCGACTCCAGTTTCGTGAAACATCTGCAGGGCATCGTCAGCAGTGAACAAGTCTCCGCTTCCGAACAGAGGTATGTCCGGCAGGGCTTCACGCGCCTGACGCAGCCGCTGCAATCCATCAGGGATGGGCTGGTACATTTCCGTGACGGTGCGGTAATGCAACGAGACTAAGTTCGGGCGGGCTTCCCGTAAAGCAGCGGCGATGTCGGGCAGTTCTGAAGCACTGGCAAACCCAGCGCGGATTTTGACACTGATTGCGCGGTTGCCACAACGTTCCCGCATATCAAGCAAGGTCTTGCAAATCCAGGAGGGATTTTTCAGGCAGGCACCTCCGCCTTGATTGCTGACGACTTGCGGGCTTGGGCAGGCGCAGTTCAAGTCTACGCAAAGCGCGCCGGCTTCATGCAGGCGGCGGGCGGTTTCTGCCAGCTTCTCAGAGGAAACACCCATGATCTGGGCAATCACCGGCAACCCAGTATCGAGATAGGGTTTCAGCCAGGCGACCAGCCGTGATTGGCGGGGAACTCCGGTCGATATCCGTAAAAATGGCGTCCACCAGCAGGGCACCCAGTTCCTTATGCTCATGGCAGTGAGGAAACTTTGCTCAGTAACTCCGTCCATCGGACCAGGCAGAATTCGGCAGGGCAGAGTCTGCCCAGGCACCAACTCAAGGGGGTCAAGAAGGATTTCAGGAGAGCGAAACATGGACACGGACTTTACACGGACTTTACACGGACTTTACACGGACTTTACACGGACTTTACACGGACTTTACACGGACGGGTTCAGCGTCCGGTGAGTTGCCGGAGCAGGTATGCCAGATACGGCAATGGGCACCAGGGTCTGTATTTTCGGGCGATGGTCAAGGTTTCCAGGCGTGCTTTTTTGCGGTTGCTGTTGGCAAGCCCTCCCGCTTCCATATTGACTAGGGGATGGTCAAGCATTTTCCATCGTGTATTTGCTTGTCGGCAGCGCCAGATAAAATCGTAATCTGCGGCGATGCGGTAACGGGTATCATAGTGTCCAATACGATCATAGAGTGAACGTCGGAAGAAGCAGCCTGGATGGGGCAAAGGCATCAGCAACGGAAGCAGGCAGAAACAGTGAATGGGAAGCAGTTTTTCGCCGCCATCAGCAGCCACTAGGCGTACCGGACAGACAACTGCTTCAGTCTCCGGATTCTCAATAAATGCCTGATGGACTTCTGCCAGGGTTTGCGGTTCATACCAGTCATCGCTATTCAGCAGGGCAATGATGTCACCATCAGCTTGTTGTAGACCTTGATTCCAGGCGGAGGGAATGCCGGCTGCACCGGGAAGCACGGGTTCCTGGTGCAGAATCGTTGTCTTGACCCCCGCATTTTGCAACCTAGGCAGGTTCTGTTGCAGAATATTCAGTGTGCCATCGGTCGAGGAACCGTCGACAAAAAGATATTGCTGTGGCTTGAACTGCTGCCGCAGAATCGAGTCAATTGTGCGCTGCAGAGTTCTTGCGCTGTTTCGGCAGATGGTGATGACAGTAATGGTCATAAGTCAGGGTGCAGGGGGCAGGGTGCAGGGGTGCGTGGTGCGTGGTGCGTGGTGCGTGGTGCAGGGTGCAGGGGACAGGGGGCAGGGTGCAGGGTGCAGGGGGCAGGGTGCGGGGGGCAGGGTGCGTGGTGCGTGGTGCGCTCGTCATCCGTCCACCCCGTCCACAACGTCCACCCCGTGCCCTCCCATCCGTCAGAGCAACAATCCTATAAATTTTCCGCGCTTTCCGTGCTTTCCGTGGACAAAAAATGGGTGGCGTAAGGCTACTCGTGTTTTTTGTCGTCGTCCGGTGGCCATGGGTTTGCCAGGGTGATTTGGCGTACGAGTTCGGTCAGGTTGTGTTCCAGCTGCCGGAATTTTCCCAGGATTAGGATGCTGCCGACATAGACATAAAGAACCAGCAGATAGAGAATCAAGTCGGTGCCTCGTCCAACATCTAGGAACTCCGCAGCGTGTTGCGACAAATCAGGGAAAAGAACTAAAAGGACTCCCAGCGCGAACTGCCCAAGGAAAAAGAGCCGGGCAATGCCGCGGTTTCTCAATGCCACGAAGCAGAGAATCGAGGCCATCAGAAAACCGGCAATCAGGATGATTTGAATGAGATTCATAGCAGTTTACGCAGAAGCAGATCGAGGAGGATATTGAGGGAATTACTGAGTTTCTGACCTTTACGCACAGAATATTCCGTGTAGGAAATGCGGGTGGGAATTTCCACAACTTTCAAACGTGCCTGACGAATCTGCCCGAGGATTTCACTGGCATGCGCCATGCGGTTTTCCTGCAGGCGGATGGCTTTCAGTGCACGCTGATTGAGCGCCCGGAAGCCATTGTGCGCATCGCTGAGCCATAAACCGGTAAAAATCAGGTTGACCAGGCGCGCCCCTTGCAGCAGCATGCGTTTGCGCGGTGGAAGAGTGCTGCTGTCTTCGGGTCGCAAAAAGCGCGAGCCAAGAACAACATCAGCACCCTGCTCGAGTGCTTCCAGAAAGCGCGGGATGTCGTCAGCCTGGTGCTGTCCGTCCGCATCGAAATGAATGACCGCCCGCGCACCCTTTTGCAAAGCGTAATCCATTCCCGTCTGGAGGGCGGCGCCTTGCCCGAGATTGATCGGATGGCGCAATATTTCCACCGGCAGACCATCAACGACTTTCCGCACCGGCACGGTCGATCCGTCATCCACCAGAACCACCCGTGCATTCAGCGGCAGCAAACCGCTGACGGTTTCCCGCAGTACGGCTTGCTCGTTATAGCAGGGTATAATGATAAAGACATCATTGGACATGACTTTACCATAACCGATTTTTAACACCTTGCAACTAAGTAACGGGACGTGGTGGACGGTGTGGACGGTGTGGACGGTGTGGACGGTGTGGACGGTGTGGACGGTGTGGACGGTGTGGACGGTGTGGACGGTGTGGACGGTGTG
>JAPXLT010000145.1:0-11622 GCA_033809415.1 Lentisphaeria bacterium | reverse complement strand
GAATACGACGGTATTGTCCGCTGCGGATATCATGGCCGGAAGAGTACTGAATTTGTGAGGTAGGGTGCAGGGTGCAGGGTGCAGGGGGCAGGGGGCAGGGTGGGAATGAGAAAAAGGGTGAATATTACTTATGACTGATGAAAGGCAGCAATTGACAGTACCTGGTTTGGGCATCAAGTTACTGGCTGGCCTGATGCTGATCAGCGCAGCTTGTTTTCTTGCTCTGCTCGCGGACTTGCCGCATATCCCGATCATGGTCTTTGTCGGCTGGCTTCCGGCAGTTTGCCTGCGTCGCCCCCTCCGGATCAGTGACCGCAGTGTGACCTACAGCATCCTTTTCGCCATCATGGTGGCGACGATTCTAGGCTATTTCTATCCATTCGAGCGTGGACGTCTCGGCTTCTTCAGCTACTTTTTCCGTCCGGAATATTACTGTGCCTTTGCCTTGAATATTGCTGTGGTCAGCTGTTTTTTCCCGTCTCGCAGCTTGATTGCCGCAACCTGTATCAGCGCCGTGGTTTTTGTGCTGGGCACCTGCGGCGATGTCAATGACCTGAACTATATCAACACCCGGCTTTTTTGGGGCAGTCACTGGATTAACAATCATTATCAGCAGGCTTATGTTTTTATGGTGGGATTCGAGTTCCTGCTGGCTCTGCTGATGCTTAAACTGAGCCGCTCCCCAGATCAGACAGCAGCACGGCATAGGTTGCAAGCCCGGATGATCGCACTGCTTAGCCTGCTGTTGCTTGGCGGAATGATCACACTGGCTTTTTATCTACACGATGCTTATGCAAAGGAAATCCGCAATTTCGAGCAGTCCTTTATTGCCATGGGCGGGCATTCGCTTCTTCAGCACATGCGCCGCCGGACGGAACCGTTTTTCGGGGATGATGTTGATCTGAGCCGGCCTTTTCCTTTTGGCGATCCGGAAAAGGAACGGCACATTCTGCTGCGGGTCATCTCTTCGTCGCCGCCAGGCTATTTGCGCAGCCGAGTGTTTTGCCAATATGACCAGGGACATTGGACTGTGCCGGAAAATTATCAGGCGTTGCCTTTGCTTCAAGAAGAGCCGGAGGGGATTTTGGCAATGACCCGTTACCGGCGCGAGGATCGCAAGGAGCATCTTGAAAACCGCTTTGACATCTGCTTTTCACCATCATTGCATTTGGATAAGCTGCCTATGCCATCGCCGTATGCCCGGATTGATATGATCGCCGACAGCCTGTCCTCAGATATGGAAGGGCAGTTGACCCCGACGAAATGGAAAAGGGATGCCGGATACGTGGTGTATGCCAGTGAAGACTGGCGACCCGGCCAGGCGTTCGATCTGCCACTCGAGGAACAGGCCGACTACAGACAATATCTGCAAGTTCCCGAGGAATTGGCACCTGAGCTGGGACGGATCATTCAGCAGCTTCCCGAATTGCGCGAGGACGCTCCTGATGCGGAATTTTGCGCGGGCCTAGTGCGGCATTTTCACCGGAATTTCACGTATCGTCTGGGGCCATTCCGAGATGATCAGCAATATTTTCGCAACCGTGGCGATGATGGTGCGGCCAGTATACGCCGTCGGCTATATGCGCAACGCAGGAGGGAGGACTTGTCGTATCGTCGGGCATTGCTTGATAGTCCGGAGGAACCCATCCTGCTTTTTCTGCAAGAGAACCGGGCTGGTCATTGCGAGTTGTTTGCTTCGGCGGCAGTATTGCTGTTGCGGCAAAGCGGGATTCCCGCACGTTATGTTACCGGTTTTCTCTGTCTCGAGCGTCACCCTAGCGGAGATTATTATGTTTCGCGGTTGGGTCATGCACATGCCTGGGTCGAAGCTTTCGACCGGCAGAAGAGAAAATGGGTGATGCTGGACCCCACGCCGCCAGGCGGCATCCGGAATTTTGAAGACAGCTGGACGTTTGCGGAATCCCTGAAAGACCGCATGCGTCACCTGTTGGATCAGCTGCTGGCCTCTGTGCAACGCGGGCTGGTCGCATCTGCCGTTCTTAGTTTTCTGAAACTGCTCTGGTTCCTGTTCTGGAACCCATTAGGCGTGCTGCTGACGCTGCTGTTGACGGCCTGGTACCTGCACTTCCGCCGAAAACACCGCAAAGCGGATCTGATCACCCTGACAAAACGACAGAAAATGCTGGCGGAATCCTTCGAAAAATTGCTTCGACACTGGGAGAAAAAACTGGCCCTTGCGAAGTCCAGCAGCCGCACAGGACGCGAACTGCTCGAAGCCGCCCGGCAAAATGATATGGTGACTCCAGAAGAACTCACAGAATTAGAGGCACAGGTCGCCACCTACGAAAAAGAACGTTTCGGAGGCTAGCCAGCTTTTTTAACAACGAAAAGGCACGAAAAAGTACGAAAATACGAAAAGTACGAAAATTCGCTGATATTTCAGGCAACGTACTTGATTTTTGGTTTATATTGTAGTATAATATAATGGAAATTGTAGAACAATAAACATGTTCTGTGCTGATACTGGACGCAACAAATGACATATTCGATGAGGCAGAGTTCTATTCAGGTTGGCAACAAAATGATTGGCAAAAGTCATCGTATTTTCCTAACCGGTGCCCTGAAGCGCTCCCGCAACAAAGTACCGGTTGCAGCCAAGGATATTGCAGCAGGTTCTGTGATTACCCGCAAGGATATCGTTGCCAAGCACCCTGGAGACTGGGGTGGATTACATCCATGGATGGCTCGGCAGCTCATTGGTGCCAAGGCAGTACGGGATCTGCCTCGCAACACTCTCATCCTTAGGAAAGACTTTTGTGACTTACCGGGCTCCGATTATAAGTTTCCGGATTTGGATGCCGCGCATGTTGCAGATTTGGAAAAAGTCGTAGGAGTTTGACTCATGGCAAAAAACGTCACATCAAAAGACAGTATGGTTGACCAGGCTTATGACGCCATCCGGAATTACATCATAGAGCATGGCTTGGGCATAGGGGACGTCTTGCCTCCTGAGAATACCTTTTCAAAGCAACTTGGTGTCAGTCGAAACATCCTTAGAGAAGCACTGGGGCGTTATCGGATTTTAGGCATTCTGGAAAGTCGGCAGAAAGTCGGTTCCGTCATCATGCGGCTTTTCCCGGATGATCCCTACCGTTGTTTTTTCCCTTTCCTGGAATGCCAGGGTACTGTCATGCATGCAAAACTTGCGGAGTTTCGTTGCTGCCTGGAAACTGGGGCAGCAGCAGCCATGGTTCTAAACGTCACAACCGAAGACCTTGCCCGCCTGGAAGAAATTCTTCAGCCCCTTAAGACCGCCAAAGACTTGCAGCTTCGACACAAACTGGATGTCAAGTTCCATGAGACACTTCTACGTTCTGCGCATAATGATTTCATCAACAACCTCATTCCATTGGCCATCTCTTTCCTTTCTAACCTTATTCCCGCGACGGATAAAATCCACACCCAAAAACGAAACATGAAAATGGTAGCCGACAGTCATCAGCGCATATTCGATGCCCTCAAGGCGCGTAAACTAAAGCCATTGCAACGGGAATTGTTGACGCATACGGGCCCCTATCTCAATCCCCCCCCGGAGATCAAATTATGATTTACGCCTGCCTGCTGCACTTGTCAAACAACATGTGGGAAGATGCTCCTATTCCCTCCAAGCCGGACATGGAGAATTTCAAAAAAAGCTATCCGCAACATTACGCCCGCATCTTGACGGCAATTTCCCGTACGCCGTGGTCGGAGGAACTGCAGTGCGACGATGCAGTCTGGGAGAATGTCACCCGGCATTTCGCAGAATGCGGCGGCAACATGCTTGTCATTGACATTGGAGACGGCATCCAGTTTCAATCGCATCCTGAAATCGCCACAAGGAATGCCTGGAGCCTGGAACGTCTCAAAAACGAACTGGCACGATTAAGAGACTTAGGGCTCGAACCCATTCCCAAACTTAATTTTTCCACCTGTCATGACGCCTGGATGCACGAGTATTCAAGAATGGTCTCATCTTCCTACTACTATGAGTTCTGCCGTGATATCATCACTGAAGTCTGCGCTTTGTTCAATTCTCCCAGACTCTTCCACATCGGCATGGATGAGGAGACTTTCGAGATGCAGCGGAATCCCGGCTTCATGTTCAGATGCGTCCGCAACAATCCGCTGTGGTATCATGATCTGAACTTCTATTGTGACGTGGTGCGCCGTTGCGGCGCCCGTCCATGGATGTGGGCGGACAAGTTGTGGAGTACAAATCCGGAGGAATATTCGGCAAACGTGCCCCGTGACGTACTGCAGAGCAATTGGTACTACAAGGAAGTCTTTGATTTCAATGAGTCCACACCAGACTACCTCAAGCCTGAAAAAAAACGCTTGGACAATTATCTGCTGCTGGAGCAACTGGGGTACGAACAGGTGCCCTGCGGCAGCAATTGGGCCAGGGATGAAAATTTCCCGGGGACAGTAAAATACTGCAGAAGCAACATCAGCCAAGAGCGCCTTAAAGGCTTCCTCATGGCGCCTTGGCAAGCCACTGAAAAGATCAGTGAAAGCTGGCTGCTGGAGGCTTGTGACATCGTCAAAAATACGAAGACAGGTCATCTTTCTTAGTCTTAAATGGGAGTCCAGAAAAAATGAATCCACAACAGAAAAAAAATGAATCCACACCAGAAAAGCAAACAAAGGAGCAGCAAATGAAAAAGAATGTTAACATCTTCACGCTTATCGAGTTACTCGTTGTCATCGCGATCATTGCCATTCTCGCCAGTATGCTGTTGCCGGCGTTGGGCAAGGCACGCGAAAAGGCGCGTCAAATCGGCTGCACTTCCAATCAGCGTAGTACCATGACGCAATTGCGCATGTACATGAATGAATCGAACGAAACCTTTGCCCTTGACGCAGCGAAGAAGAAGAGCTGGTATGATGTGTTGATGGATAACGGCTTCTTTACAAGAAAACCTGACAAAAGCTTCGGTTGCCCGTCCCAAACACCCACGCCGTTAGAGACAGGTTCCTTCTCTGATTTTACCGGGACGTATTCCATCATGTACGCCGTTCCCAACTACTGGGATTTGTTCGACTCACTTAAAACACGAAGTACCGTTGGCGGTATCATCTATAACGGCATCAACGGCACTCATATGAAAAAACCGTCATCGTTTGGATTCATCTACGACAATTTGCGGAATGATGACCCGGCAAACATAGAACAGTATTACTACGCCAACATCATGGCCACTTGTACGGCCAGCGGAGTAGCAGCAGTGGCAGCCCATCACGGCGGGCGTCTCAATCTGGCATTTGCAGATGGTCATGTAGAATCAATTGCACCCGTCCTGTACAGGGATGTATTAAAGCAATCCTACTTGGCCGGCGACCTTAACCGCAGAACATTCCACTGCCTGCTGGGCACGGCTGGCTACGCATCCCGCACTTACTCTTGGTAATATGCATTATCAGATTTCTTTGCACTGAAACAGGGTTGCTGTGATGCAACAACTGCAATGTCACCAAAACATCTGTAATTCTGAAAATGCATCTAACAAAGGGAGAACCGTCACATGAAACATATTATCAGAAAAATCCTGTGCATTGCCGTCGTTGCAGCCGGTGCGGTTTGCCCAAACGCCGCTGAAATTTCGGATGTGCAATGGAACAAAATGAAGCAGGATTTGCTAAACAAACCGCGCAGGGTCTTCTTGGATAATGATGGCTGCGACGCCATCAATTTCCCGGCAAACAAGGAAGTCACCCTTGAAAATTTTTATGACATGATGATGTCTCCCATGATTGGCTGCCAATTCGATGTCCTTGTCTACTGCGCCGGGGGCACCGGTTTCGCTGTCACCAGCAAGAGCAAGACCAATCATCGAAGGGTAACAAGCTTCCACGATGGAACAGAAAATTTAAAGAACATCACACTCGAACTGGAACAGAAATTCGGCAAAGACCCTGCAACCTTGGCAATGGAATTCGCGCACAAGAACGGTTTTGAATTTGTCATGAGTATGCGTGCCAATGATACCCATGACTCATTCTACGAACATTCTACGCCCGAGTTCAAGAAAAAGCATCCTGAATTCCTCGTCGGAGCCAAGGAGCCGGGCAAACGGCCTAGATTCGGGAACTGGAGCGCCTACGACTACAATCACAAAGAAGTCCGGGAACTTTTCCTGACTTTGGTCTGCGAATTTTTCGACAACTATGACCTGGACGGCTTTATTATTGACTTCCAGCGAGGCGATGTCTATTTCAAGTCTGTCGCCCAAGGAGGCAAGCCCACCCAACAAGAGTTGGACACCCTTACCCAGCTTATACGAGACATCCGCGCTTATGCTGAGGTCGCAGCCCGCAAACGTGGTCGCCCCATGTATTTTATGTTCCGTGCTCCAGACTCCACGCTGGTTTGCAAGCTGATGGGGCTGGACATTGAAACGTGGATGAAAGAAAAACTCTTTGACATCTACGTTGCCGGAGGGGATTTCGGCCATTATGCGTCTTTGGAAGAAAATGTCGCCTTGGCTAAAAAGTATGGTCTGAAAGTCTACCAGTCTCAAGACATCAGCTGGACGAAAGGTTCACCGGCTGTCTTTAACCGAAATGTCGATGCCCGCTATAATGCTGATTTTGCCGCCGCTTACGCTGCCGGTATGGATGGCGTCTATATGTTCAACATGGTCTATGCAATGCAGTATTATCCTCATGTCCGCAGACAAGCGCAGGATTTGGCCATGGTGAATAAGGCGTATTTCGTCACCACTCACCGGCCACGCACCTACAGCGCATTTGTACCCAAGCCGGGACAGCAGGGCATGCTGAATGCTCTTTTCCCGGAATATCCCCTCAATATCACCAGCGATCGGGAAAGCCATGACTTCCTGCTTGAGATCGGCGACGACTTCAAGAACCTCCCCGAAGACGCAACGACTCCGGAAGTCAAACTTCATTTGAAGACCTCCATGACAGAAAACGAGCCGCTTTCTGTCAAAATCAACAATGTGCCGCTGACGTTCTCTGCCCTAAGAAACAGTGTTGCTGTATATGACGCTCCGATCGCGGCCATTCGCCCAGGGCAGAATATTCTCTCCATTGCATCAAGCGCGCCATTGCAGAAGGAAGAAATCACTATTCTTTCAGGAAAGGAGTTGCTCAAAGGCGCAAATCAGCTGCCTTGGCGTAGACTCTTCCCCGGGAACGGAGCAGAGGGAGCAGAGGGCATCGTTGATAATGCCTACCAGCTTAAAAGCATCGGGAAAGGTCCCGTCAATCTGATTTATCCCCTGGCTGGCATAAATGGGCAAGACATCAAGGTCTCTGTCCAGGCAAAGGTTGAACTGGGGTCAACGCCGGGAAGCGTTTCCTTGCGGGTGGCCAACGGTAGATTCATCGAAGTGCTGGATTTCATTCCTGGACGCGTCAGACTGCGTTACTCGGCGCATCAGACAAATGTCGACACGTCAGTCTTTCACGAATATGTCTTGACTGTTTCCGCCACCGGTGACGAAGAACTCTGGATGGACGGACGGAAGATCCTGACGGGGAGGCTGACGCCAAACGCGACAAACACAAAATTGCACTTGAGTGGCTATGCCCACGACTTGCTTGGCATGAACGATGCATCCATTCTTATTGGCGGTTTGGATTTGGACGCCAATGGCACAGGCTACTGGCGAAACCTCCGCTTGGCCTCAACCTCACTGGTTGTCGAGGATGCCGTACTGCAAGTCACGTTCCCAGCTAAACCGTCTGATGTGCTCATCAAGGCAATGGATAATGTCAAAGAATACATCTACGAAGCCGACTGCACTAATGGCGTCTTTCCGGAAATTGTCGGTGTGAAGAAAGGCTATCCGCCGCTCCATGCCGCAAAGGATCGGTCCGGTGTCCTCTTTAACCACAATATTGGGGAATACAATATGGTGGACATGACCCAATTCCCGCCTTTACAGGAACAGCAACGGTTCATGGTCGTGGATTGGAAACTTACCTGCACAAAGCCGCCACGAACCAGCGCAGAGCAAAATTTTCAGGTGGTCATGAGACCCAAAAGCCTGAAGACTCCCGGCAAAAACTGGAAATTTGCTGTCCGCAGTGCCGATGGCGAGCTGATCACTCCTTTCGGTTCCATTAACATCCCGACCGGCACACAAGTGTTACGTGCTGCCATAGATTGTCAATCCGGCGATGTCATTGTGCTGCTGAATGGGAAAATCATCACTTGCGGCAAAGTCAGCGAACAGGTAGAAACCCCAGGCATCCTGTTCGGCGATGGCTCCAGCATCATCTCTGGGGAAGCGGTGCTGGAATACCTGAAAGTCGCATTCTTTTCCCAAGCAGATTGAACATATCAGCCCTAATAGCCTTACAATTTCAGTGAAAATCAAATAATGGTCGCCTTCCCAGGATGGCCAATTGGAGTAAAAACACAAAAGCGATAAAATATAAACATAAGGTACAAAACAGCCATGCCTATAATTCCCGACTTTCCACATATTCTTCACGGTGGCGACTACAACCCTGACCAGTGGCTGAAAATCCCAGGCACCATTGACAGGGATTTTCAGCTAATGGACGAGGCACATTGCAACGCCTTTTCAGTTGCCATTTTCTCGTGGGCGCAACTGGAGCCTGCCATGGACCAGTTTGATTTCGGCTGGCTGGACGACATATTCGACCGCTGCGCCAATTCAGACAAAAAGCTTTTTCTGGCTACGGTCTCCGCTTCCAAACCTAATTGGCTTGCCAACCGCTTTCCTGAAATACTGCGTGTCCAGCAAGACGGCAGCAGAGAACCATTTCAAACCAGAGCAAACTGCTGCTTCTCTTCCCCGGTTTTTCGGGAGCGAGTTCGCATCATCAACAGCAAACTGTCAGAGCGTTATGCCAACCATCCTGCACTGGGCGGTTGGCATATCAGCAACGAGTACAATGGTGAATGCTGGTGCGAAAACTGCAGAAAAAATTTTGTTCAATGGCTGAAACATCGATACAAGACACTGGAAAATCTGAACCAGGCATATTGGACGGCGTTTTGGGGACACACTTACAGCCAATGGGAAGACGTGGAACCACGGAACAGAGCAATCTACTGCGCACGCTTGGATTGGAAACGATTCACTTCCGACACCATCATCGAATTCATGAAGTTTGAAATTGAAACGATTCGAAAATATTCGAATAAGCCAGCCACCAGCAACATGATGGGGTTCTCTGATGTCCTGGATTACTGGAAAATGGGGAAATACTGCGATTTTATCGCCGATGACTGTTATCCCCAATGGCAATCTGGGGATGTTGAACGGGAAATGGCTGATTTCGCCATGCGGCATGACTGTCACTATTCCATGCATAACAAACCTTTTCTTATGATGGAATCCTGCCCTGCCGTTCCGAATTATTTCAGTCATCCGAAATTACGCCGTCCAAATGAATTTGAACGCGAAATGCTGCTGGCCATCGGCCACGGAGCAGACGGCACCATGTATTTCCAATGGCGAAAAGGCAGAGGAAACTGCGAAATGTTTCACGGTGCCGTCGTCGGACATGACGGCACCAATCAGACACAGACCTTCCAGAGAGTTGCAGCATATGGAGCCAAGCTTTCCGTGCTTGACGGCGTAGTCGACAGTACCCGTCGGCAGG
This sequence comes from Lentisphaeria bacterium, assembly GCA_033809415.1. Lineage (GTDB taxonomy): Bacteria > Verrucomicrobiota > Lentisphaeria > Oligosphaerales > Oligosphaeraceae > JAQVUB01. The sequence continues at coordinate 2,016 of JAPXLT010000145.1, read as the reverse complement.
ATGTTGCCGTATACTATGACTGGGAATCCGAATGGGCTTTGAAAATCACCAGCCTTGGCAATTATACTACCAAAGAATACTTCCCAGCTGTACTTCAATATTATCGTGCATTGTGGAACCAGAATCTTGATCTCGCGGTCATTGATGGAACCGCCGACATTTCCCAATATAAGCTCATTGTGGCTCCAATGCTGTTTATGTTCAAACCCGGCCTCATGGAACGCTGGAAAACTTTTGTTGAAGCTGGCGGCACGCTCGTTGTCAGCTATTTTTCAGGATATATCAATGAGCAACATCAGTGCTTTGATGGCGGGAATCCTGGTGGCTGGTTTGGACGTTCCCTGTTCGGAATATGGAATGAGGACCTTGATGGCCTGGCTCCGGGAGTCCAACAGAGCGTCACCTGGAATGGCCATTCGTACCAAGTGTCAGATTATGCGGAACTGCTCCACCCAGAGAACGACACAAAAGTCATTGCATCATACGACAGCCAATTCTATGCGGGGTCCCCAGCAGTAACTTGCCGACAACTTGGCAAAGGACATATTTACTATATCGGCGCGCGTCTCAGCCTGGATTTCCTCAATAATTTCCTAATATCAGTCGCGCGTAATGCCGGTGTAAAGCCTGTAATAGACAATATGCCTCCGCAAATACGCGTTTCCAGGCGAATCGCTTCAAATGGCAATTACTATTTTATCTACAACCTGGAGGAATCGCCAGTGGAATTTACCTTTCCCAAAAAAGCAATAGACATTTGGGGCAAGCCGACTGCGAATGGAAAAATATTTGTTCCAGCCAGTGGAGCCACGGTTTTATTTGAGGAAAAGTAAGAAGACATAGCCATTAATCAACGGAGCATTTCATGACGCAAGCATTTGCCAATTTCCTCGATTATTCAGTCATCGCCATCTACACGCTGGTCGTGATTGGCATTGGCATCTATTTTTCACGTGAAAAGAAGGATGCGGAGACCTATCTTCTGGGAGGGCGCTCCATGCCGCACTGGGCTATCGGCCTGGCCTGCATGATGTCACTCTTCAGCTCGATCTCAATTGTTATGACACCTGGAGAGATCTACAACCATGGACTGACGCTTTTCATCGTTTCCGCAGTGCTGGGGCCGCTCCTCGTAGTGCCAGCATATCTGCTTTTCACCCGGTTCTACTTTCAGCTCGGCAGCTTTACGCCGTACGAATATCTGGAGTTCCGATACGATAAACACGTGCGCGGCATTGTTGCATTCTCCTCGTTTTACAGCAGAGTCATCTACATCGGACTGGTTCTCTACACCTCGGCCAAGATTTTTGAGGCCGGCTATCACTGGCCGCCCTGGTTTTCGATTCTTCTGGTCGCGACAGTCGGCATTGCCTGCTGCTTCCTTGGAGGCAGCAAGGCGGTCGTATGGACCGATGTCTTTCAGGCAATCATCACTTTTGGCGGGCTGATAGCGGTGACCCTGATGCTCTGCTGGAAGATCGACGGTGGATTTGTGGAAGCGATTGCCTGCGCATTCCGCGAGGGGCACGGATTGCCGCAGTTCTCGCAACCGGAGTTCTACACCTTGTCGCCCTACGTCCGACTTCTCTTCTTCCTGCTGGTCTGGAACACGTTTACCAGCAGAATTGTCAACGCGGCGAGCGATCAGGTCACGGTGCAGCGTATCTTGAGCACTAAAAACTGGCAGGAGGGTCTGAAGTCGCAGATAATCTCGACTCTTTCTGGAATGGTCTTCATGTTTTTTCTATATTTCATCGGGCTGGCTCTCTACACCTACTACCATCAGAATCCCTCTCCCACACTGACTGCGGGAAAAGGCGACGCCGCCTTTTTCCAGTTCGTCGCTGACTACATGCCTTCGCCCCTGTCAGGGCTTTTCATGGCGGCGATGCTGGCGGCGATCATGAGCACCGTAAGCGGCGTGGTCAACTCGATGGCTGCCGTCTGGCTTAAGGAATTCCACCAGAAATTCATCAATAAGAACATGAATGAACTAGATCTGTCTCTTATACACAT
>JAPXLT010000144.1:0-11630 GCA_033809415.1 Lentisphaeria bacterium | reverse complement strand
CCCCAGGCTAAAGCCAGGGGTTAAGCATGGTTAAGCACCTACGGCGCAAAGTATTGTACCGATCCGACCAATCCGACCGACCAGCTGTCCGTGTCCCGTCCGTATCCCGTCCGTGTCCCGTCCGTGTGGGTTGCGGGCGATCAGTCCGCGCCAAGCCTTTTCGCGCTTTTCGTTGTTAAAAAATAAATTTCGCCTTTTCAGAAATCGTCCTCGTCCTCTGCCTCTTCCGCTTCCCGGGCAAAATCTTCCAGAGTGCGTTCTTCATCCAGCAAGGCCCGAAGTTTTTCCAGAGCCTGGTTCTGGATTTGCCTTACCCGCTCACGAGTGCGTCCGATGGCACGGCTGACTTCCTCGAGAGTCTTCGGCTTGTCACCCTGCAAACCAAAACGCAGATTGAGGATCACTTTCTCGCGCTCTTCGAGCTTCGTAGTCAACTCCATCATGTGATTCAGGGTTTCTTCATCCTTGACAATATCATCTGGAGAAAATGTTTTTTCGTCCGGGATGATATCCTTGAATTCACCATCCGCTCCGCTCTGAATCGGATCAAAGATCGAAATGGTCGAGGTTTTTCCCTGTCTGAGTCCAACCACAGTTCGTTCTGTCAAATTGATTTCAGAAGCGATTTCCTTGTCTGTGGGCGTTCGTCCCAAGCTCTGGCTGAGGCGGTTCTTAGCCGACTGGATTTTGCCGATCTTACTGGCGGACTGCACAGGGATGCGAATCGTTCTGGCTTGATTTGCCAAAGCCCGCCGCATAGCCTGCTTGATCCACCAGGCCGCATAACTGCTCAGCTTGGCGCCTTTCGTCGGATCGAATTTTTCCACCGCCCGCATCAAACCAATATTGCCTTCCGAAATCAGATCCTGCAGGGGAAGCCCCATGCCCTTGAAATCGTGCGCAATTTTCACCACCAGGCGAAGATTGCTGCGAATCAGAGTGTCCCGTGCTTCCTGATCCCCCTCCGCGATCTTCAGAGCCAGCGCGGCCTCCTCCTCTGTAGAGATCAGCGGGTACTGGCCAATGCTCTGCATATATAACTTCATGGTATCGTTATCAGATATCATATCGTCAAAAAACCCTCAACATTTCCTACTCGCCAACTGCAAAAAAATCAGAATTCTCGCAAAATTTGCTTAAAAAACGGGCATGAAAAAAAGACAAAACAGTCGGCTCGCTTCAACAAGATGCCGGACATACGCTTCTTCCTCCCCCCGCACCAACCATTATTCATGCTGCCCCGTCAAAAACCTTCCCGTTTAGCAGGAGACAATTCCCGCTTTGATAAAAGGGAAAAATGAATCACAAAAAGCGGCAGATATAATAATATCATTGATAAGCCATGATTTTCAATACAAAACCTCGGCGTGGCATCAGGTATGAACAAGACACGGACGACAGATCGGTCGTAAACAAAAAAAGCGACTGCTCATCCCCTGTTTTGAAAACTACTGCTCATGCACCCCGTCACCGATCAGCATCCGCCGCTTTTTGATCAGCGGCCTTTGCCTCCATCTCGTTCAGTAGGTTCTCCAGTTCCAAACCATCTGATTCCAGCATATTTCTCAGCTTGACTAATGCCTGATTCTGAATCTGCCGGACACGCTCCCGGGTACGACCGATAGCTGCGCTGACCTGTTCGAGAGTCTTGGGTGGATCACCAGTGAGGCCAAAGCGCAAATCAAGAATAACCCGTTCACGTTCCTCCAACTTGTCGGTCAGGCTCATCATATGGCTCAATGTTTCGGCATCCTGCACCAGATCATTGGGAGGCAGGCTCTTTTCGTCAGGAAGGATATCTTTAAGCTCCCCTTCCTCGCCAGGATGGAATGGAGCCTGGATCGACACCGTCGTCGTCTTGCCTTGACGCAACCCGTTGACTGTGCGTTCCGTCAGGTTAACCTCGACGGAGATTTCCTTGTCGGTAGGCTCACGCCCCAATTTTTCAGTCAACCGGGCTTTCGCTGCCTGAATCTTGCTGATTTTACTGGCAGACTGAACAGGTATCCGGATGGTGCGTGCCTGATTGGCCAGTGCACGACGCATCGCCTGCTTGATCCACCAGGCGGCATAGCTGCTCAGCTTGGCGCCCTTACTAGGGTCAAATTTCTCAACTGCACGCATTAAACCGATGTTGCCTTCCGAAATCAAATCAAGCAGAGGCAAGCCCAGCCCCTTGAAGTCATGCGCGATCTTCACCACCAGGCGGAGGTTGCTGCGGATCAACTTCGCGCGCGCCTCAGCGTCCCCCTTCGCTATCTGCTTCGCCAAAACCCCCTCTTCTTTCGGAGAAACCAACGGGTATTTGCTGATGTTCTGCATATAGAGTTTGAGGGTATCATTGTCAGAAAGCATATGTATTCACCTGTAAAAAACAAACCGCCGGAAAAATAATTGCAACGCCGTTTGAACGAAAACGCCTTCCAGTGTACACCCTGAAAAACGCACGGAACAAAAGTTATATTTGACAAAGCAAAACTCGGCTGTTTTAATATAACGCATCAATCAGAAAAATATTGCAGTTTTCCCGAAAAAACTTGCCAAACTGAAAGCTGAAAATTCAGATATTTTTGTGGGTTGGTCATTGGTGATTGGGCGCCTTTCATCCACTTTGTCCACTTCCATCCCCCCCTTGTCCATATCCCTCGTTCCTTGTCCTCGTCCATTTCAGGTTTTTTACGCATATGGTACCAAAATTAGTGTTTATGTAGTATATTATATGTTTATACTTTTGGAAAATGTATTTTTTATCAGTTGATTGTAGGCAGAAGCATGAGTGACGGCAGTCCCGTTCGCACATATTTTTTAGGCTCGGGCCGGTTAGGCATTCCGGTCGTCGATGCCTTATTGCAGGATCCCCGGATTTCTCTGCTGGGGATTGGCTCGCAGTGTGACAAGCCGTACGGACGCCGAAAAATCATCACCCCGACGCAACTTTGTCAGCACGTACTGAACAAGGGGCTGCCTGTAGACCGGGTTCCCTCCGTAAATTCCGAGGAATTTCTGGCGAAGATGCGTTCGTTGGATTTGGATTTGCTGATCGTGGTTGCTTTTGGTCAGTTGCTGCGTCCGGCTCTGCTGGATTTGCCGAAATTTGGCTGTTTGAATGTACACGCATCGCTATTGCCGAAATACCGTGGAGCATGTCCGATTGCCAGCGCCTTGCTGAACGGTGATATCGAAACAGGCGTCTGTTTTATGAAAATGGACAAGGGCCTGGATACCGGTCCGGTCTATTCGGCTTTGAAAACCCGGATCGATCCGCTGGAAAATGCCGGTCAGCTCGAGGATCGCCTGGGCCGGCTGGCTGCCGAAAAGATCGGAGATATTTGTTATCAGATCTGCCGACAAGAAATGCAACCCAAACCGCAGCCTGCCGGATCTGAAAGCAAAGTCGGTAAGGTCTGCAAGAGCGATGGCGCAGTCGACTGGGAACAGAGCGCACTGCGCATTTCCAGAATGGTAAAAGCCTATACGCCATGGCCCCGCGTGCATACCGTCATTGCGACCCAACGCGGCGAAAAGAAAATTCAGATTGTCGATGCAGTGCCCATCGACAAGAATCTTGGCGAGCAGGTATTGCCCGGTCAGGTATTGCCTATGCGGCGGGATATCCTGGCGGTCGCCTGCGGAGAGGGATTTTTGAAGATTTTACGTTTAATTCCGGAAGGCCGCAAAGAGATGGGGGCCGATGAATTTCTCCGCGGCAACCCCATCCAGCCCGGAATCATTTTAAAAGGAGAAAAATCTGAATAGGCAGCATGCCTTTTCAAAGTCCGCCTGCCAATGCCATAAGGGCTTCTTTGCTATTATCAGGCGGATGCTGCTGCATGTTCAGACTTCAACGATTTCAAACCATCATTTATGAAACAAATACTAATTAACAGTGAGGAATTGCAGACACGCGTTGCCGTGGTGAAAGATGGAATTTTGCAGGACTTTTTTATGGAACGTACTGACCGGGACAGCTTGGTCGGCTCCATTTACAAGGCAAAAATCAAAAATCTGGAACCGTCTTTGCAGGCTGCTTTTGTCGATATCGGAAGCGGTAAAAACGCTTTTTTGCACTATTGGGACATGTTGCCGGCCACACAAGAAATGCTGGAAGGCAGCCATGAAGAAGCGGAAGGGGAAAGCAAACGCCCACCAGCCGCCCCGCAGTCGGAACAGCGCCCTCCAAAACCAGTAGAAAAAAGACCTGCCCGCAAAAAACCAGAGACCACGACGCCCACCCATTCCGCCACCACCCGTGAAACCGGAAAAACCAGTTTTCTGAAACGGGTTTTTGGAAAAATCCTGCCTTTGGTAAAACCGGCTGAGGAAGAAACACCTGCTAAGAGCGAAGAAGCTGGACGTGAGAGCAACACCGAGGCTCCTGCGCAAAGCACTGAATCACGGCGCCCCGCCAACTATCGGCAACGGAAGCGTCCCCCCCGGCAGCCTAAACCAACTCTGACCGTCGAGGATATACCGGAGTTGTTCAAGGTTGACCAGGAAGTCCTCGTACAGGTGACGAAAGGGCCAATCGGCACCAAGGGCGCCCGGGTGACAACCAACCTAAGCATTCCAGGACGCTATCTGGTGCTGCTGCCCAACTCGACGCACAGCGGAATTTCACGGCGAGTCGAGGAACGGGAAGAGCGCGACCGCCTCCGCCAGATCATCCGAGGTCTTGAACTGCCACCCAACATGGGATTGATTTGCCGTACTGTCGGCGCCGGTACCAAGCAGGAGCACTTTCAAAGAGACCTGGACATGCTGCTGGACAGCTGGAACAAGGGACTCGAAATGGCCTCGAAACAGCGTGCGCCATTCTGCGTTTATCAGGAACCCGACCTGACCGAGCGCACATTGCGGGATTGCCTGACGGAAGACATTGACGAAGTGATCGCCGACTCGGAAGAAGCCTACAAATGCGCCACCTCGCTTCTGATGCGTTACAACCGCCAGAGCAAAGTCAAAGTCCGACTTTATCAGAATCCAACCCCGATTTTTGTCAAATTCGGGATCAGTCAGCAGATAGAAAATATCTCGAACCGGAAAGTGAATCTGCCCAGCGGCGGCTACATCTGCATCGATGAGACCGAGGCACTGATCGCCATCGACGTCAACACCGGCAAAAACCGCAGCGGAAAAGATCACCCTGAGACGATTTTGACCACCAACCTCGAGGCGGTCAAGGAAATCGCCAGGCAATTGCGCCTGCGCAATATTGGCGGCTTGGTCGTCCTGGATTTGATCGATATGCGTTCCCGTAAAGATCAGCAGACCGTTTTCAAGACCTTCAAGGATTTGGTTGCTGAGGATCGCGCCCGTATCAAGCTTTATCCGATCTCTCCACTGGGTCTGCTGGAAATGACCCGCCAGCGTGAGAACGAGAGCCTCGAGAGTACGCTCTACGATGATTGCCCCTATTGCAAAGGGCGCGGCCTGGTGAAATCAACGACCTCGATGAGCGTTGAGATTCAGCGCAGCCTGAATGAAATTCTGGCTCGCAAGAAGAATGTTCTGCGCCTGGTTGTCAGCGTGCATCCTAAAGTGATGGAGCGCCTGCGCTCGGATGACCGCAAAGTCATGGATGCCATGGCCGAAGAATTCGGACGGCAGATCACCTTCCGGGCGGACCCGACATTGCATATCGAGGAATTCAAGATTCTCGATCAGGAAAACAACCGAAAACTGTAATGGTTTAAAGAGTGGCGCGACCGTCCCGGTTGCGAGTCCTGCTTACAGGGCAGTGTGGACAGTGTGGACAGTGTGGACAGTGTGGACAACGGTCTCGTCCCCCTGCCCCCTGCACCCTGCACCCTGCACCCTTTGTGAATGCATCATGAAAATCAGCATCAGACACCTCCACAAGCAATTTTCCGGGGTTACCGCTCTGGCGGATGTCAACCTCGAAATCGCTGACGGCGAATTATTTTTTCTGCTAGGACCATCCGGTTGCGGCAAAACCACCCTTTTGCGTTGTCTGGGCGGCTTCGAAAAGCCTACTTCGGGAACGATTCTGCTGGGCGATGAGGAAGTCACCGACAAGCCTGCACACCTACGCAATACAGCCATGGTTTTTCAAGGCTACGCATTGTGGCCGCACCTGACGGTTTTTGAAAATGTCTCCTTTGGCCTCGAGATGAAGAAAATCCCCAAGGGGGAGCGTGAAGCGGCGGTCCGCCGTGCACTGCAACGAGTGCAGATTGAAGACCTGGCAGACCGCAAGCCGAATGCGCTATCCGGTGGACAGCAGCAGCGTGTGGCTCTGGCAAGAACCTTGGCAGTCGAGCCGGGATGCCTGCTCCTGGATGAACCGCTGGCCAACCTGGATGCAAAACTACGTCGGGATATGCGGCTGGAAATTCGCCGTCTTTGCAAGGAAAGCGGTTTGACCGGCATCTATGTTACGCACGACCGTCAGGAAGCCTTGAGTATGGCAGACCGCATCGCGGTTATGCAGAATGGGCGAATCTGCCAAGTTGGCACGCCGGTGGAGATTTATCGCCAGCCGACCAGCCGTTTTGTCGCCGGATTTATTGGTGAAAGCAATTTTATTCCCGGAAAAATAGCATCTCTGGATAATACATCGGTGACCATCGATACTGCCATCGGGCGCTTTCATGCCACACGTTGTCCATCCGCATTGAAAATCGGGGATGCAGTCACGCTATCATTGCGCCCGGAAGTCTTTCAGGACGGAGAAGCTTCGGAAAATTCTCTCGAGGTCACCCTGCAACATATCGATTATTTTGGCGAGCTGGCCAGCATGATCTCACACTGCCGTGATAGTTCCACCCTGCAATTTTATGATCTGAATCCACGCGGCAACTGGCAAAGCGGTGAAAAACGCCAGCTGCATGTCGCCCCGGAAGACGTCGTCATACTCCCTGCAGAGTAGGGTGCAGGGGACAGGGTGCAGGGGACAGGGGGCAGGGCAATTTTTTAACCACGAACCACACGAAAAGGCACGAAAATTTTTATAGGGGTTGCTGCTTCGACGGATGGAATGGCACGCGAATTTGTGATCTGGTCTATTGTTTTCTCCGACAGATCAGTCGGATCGGACGGATCGGACGGATCAAGTAGATCGGTCGGATCGGCGATGTTGGGATTAGCCCTGAAAGGCGTGACATAATCTCTGTCCATCGTCCATTGTCCATCGTCCATTGTCCATCGTCCATTGTCCATCGTCCATTGTCCATCGTCCATTGTCCATTCAGCAGTCCATTCTTGTCTATTCTGTCCATCGTGTCCATTCCTGTCCCTGTCCATCGTCCATAAAAAATCTTTCCCAAAAAAGAAGATTTTGGGCGAGTAGTACGAAAGTTTTTTATAGAGACTGTTGCTCTGGCGGATGGTCATGTGGATTTGCGGTCTATCTGTTACTGTTATTTTCTCCGATTGCTTGGTATTCTATGGTGGTACATACTGGCGTCCCAACGCACCTCCTGCACCCTGCCCCCTGCCCCCTGCCCCCTGCACCCTGCACCACGCACCCTGCACCCCGCCCCCGCACCCTGCCCCCTGCACCCTGCACCCTTAAATATGTAGTTCTTCGGCCAGACGTTGGTTGGCATCGATGGCTCGGATTTCGCTGATCAGGGTGTCCAGATTACCCTCGAGGATATTCTCGAGGTCATAGAGTGTAATATCATAGCGATGGTCACTGACCCGGTTTTGCGGAAAATTATAGGTGCGGATGCGTTCACTGCGCTCGCCGGTGCCGACCTGTAAACGCCGCTCCTCCGCATTTTTGGCATCTTCCTCGGTTTGTTTGATTTCCAGCAACTTGGAACGCAACAGGCGCATGGCAATCTCCTTGTTGCGATGCTGCGATTTTTCCTGCTGGCTGGCAAAAAATATCCCTGTTGGCAGATGCGTGACCCGTACTGCGGAATCAGTAGTATTGACGCTCTGCCCGCCATGCCCCGAGGCGCGAAAGACATCAATGCGCAAGTCTTCCGGCTTCAATTCGATATCGACGTCTTCGGCCTCAGCCATAACCGCCACCGTCACCGTCGAAGTATGCACCCTGCCCTGTGATTCTGTTACCGGAACGCGCTGCACACGATGCACCCCGCTCTCGAAATGCAGAGTGCCCCAGACATCGTCCCCGGACAACGTGAAAGAAATACTTTTCAGTCCACCAAGCGCTGTCTCGGTACTCTCGAGCACTTCCATTTTCCATCCCCGGATTTCTGCATAGCGCTGGTACATTCTGGCGAGGTCTGCCACAAAAAGTCCTGCCTCTTCGCCGCCGGTGGCAGGGCGGATTTCCATAATGACATCCCTGCCCTCATTGGGGTGCGATGGTAGAATCAAGGCTTTCAGCTCACCATCGAGACGATGCTCGTCTTTCTCTAAAACTTCCAGATCACTATTGATCAGCTGCAAGAATTCCGGGTCATTTGTTGTCTGGCGCAGCAGCTCATTTTCCTGCATCTCTTTGCGGGTTTTCCGCAGGTTTTCCCAAGTGTCCCGAAGTCGTTTCAGCTTTTGATACTCGCTGTTAAGCTGACGATATTGCCTCTGGTCGCCATTCATGAAATCAAAAGCCGAGATGGCCCGTTCAAGTTCCTGCAAACGGGACAATGAGGTTTCAATATATCGATCAAGAGTCACTAAAGTTGCTTCCAGTTAAGTAAAACATAATGGGGTGGACATTGTGGACATTGTGGACATTGTGGACAAGACACGGCATTCCCCTGCACCCTGCACCCTGCACCACACACCACGCACCCTGCACCCTGTACCCTGCACCCTGCACCCTATAGAAACACAAACACGGAATATCCGCGCGAGGCGGGCATATTCCGTGTCAGAGAGTTTTGCAAAAAGTTCAGGCTAGGCCTGTTTGCGGGCGTAGCGGCGGTTGAAGGCATCTACGCGGCCTTCGGTATCCACCAGCTTTTGTTTGCCGGTAAAGAAGGGGTGGCATTTCGAGCAGATGCCGATCGAGGATTTTGCAGTCGTCGAAAAAACTTCGAACTGGTTGCCGCAGGCACAGCTGACAACGCATTTCTGATACTTGGGATGAATATCCGCTTTCATTGTACAATCCTTTTTTTAACAACAAAGAACAAAAAAACTTGGGAGGCTGTCGCCCACAACCCATTCAAACGGTTAAATGATTGTTTTTAATGGACAGGGACACGAATGGACATCATGGACATCATGGACATCATGGACATCATGGACATCATGGACGCGATGGACTTTCCGCTTGATGGACGAATGGACAGGCACAAAAAAATGTCACCTGCTGTACGTGTCCATTCCTGTCCATCGTCCATTGTCCATTCAGCAGTCCATTCTTGTCCATTCGGTCCATCGTGTCCATTCCTGTCACTGTCCATCGTCCCTTACAGTTCTGCGAGCGCGGCTTTGCGGCTCAGGCGCACCCGGCCCCGGTCATCAATGCCAATGACTTTCACCGTAATTTCATCGCCGACCTTGCAGATTTCCTCAACATCTTTGACACGATAGTCCGCCAGCTCAGAAATATGAACCATGCCTTCCTGGCCAGGAAGAACTTCCACAAAGGCACCGAATTCCTTGACTGTCTTGACCGTGCCGTAATAAATCTTGCCGACTTCCACTTCGCCAGTGCAAGCCTCAACCAGATACCGCGCTTTCTCCATCGCCTTGCCATCCGGAGTGAAGATTTTCACGGTGCCGTCTTCTTCGACACTGATCTGGGCACCAGTCTGATCCTGAATGCCGCGGATATTTTTGCCGCCAGGACCGATCAAGGCGCCGATCTTCTCGGGGTTGATCTGCACAACGCTCATTTGCGGGGCATACGGACTCAACTGCGGGCGCGGACGGTCAATGCAGGCATTCATAATGGCGCGGATTTTCTCCCGCGCCGCACGGTTCTGCAGCATGGCCTGGTACATGCCTTCGATATCGATGCCGGCGATCTTCAAGTCCAGCTGATAACCGGTTATCCCCTTGCTGGTTCCGGCCACCTTGAAATCCATGTCGCCATAATGATCTTCCGAACCCAGGATATCCGTCAGAAATTCGCGTTTGCCGTCGCCAGTCACCAGACCGATCGAAATTCCGACAACCGCATCGCTGACCGGAATCCCGGCATCCATCAACGCCAAGCTCGAGCCGCAAACCGTCGCCATCGAGGAAGAGCCATTGGAACCCAAAATCTCCGAGGTCACCCGTACAGTATATGGAAAATCCTTCGGCATGACAGCGGCTACAGAACGCTCGGCAAGATCGCCATGACCGATTTCGCGGCGACCGGTCGAGCCGTAGCGCCCGACTTCACCGGTGCTGAAATTCGGGAAATTGTAATGCAGGATAAAGGATTTTTCCTTATCGCCGCCGGTCACCACATCGAATTCCTGCACGTCATCGCTCGAACCCAGCGTGGTGACGACCAATGCCTGTGTATCGCCGCGCTGGAAAAGGGCACTACCATGCACGCGGGGAAGCAAGCCGACTTCGCAGGAAATGGGACGCAACTCGTCAAGCTGGCGACCATCCTGACGGATTCCCTTCTCGAGAACCAGGCTGCGAATGGCTTTCTCAAGCAAAATCTCCCAGACCAGCTTGAAATCAGGCACTGTACCGTCTTCCTCGATGAATTTCGGGGTCAGCGTTTCGACCATCTCGGCAAAAAGCTGATCCTGCTGATTCTGGCGCTCAAGTTTGCATCCCGCCGAGCAGGCCTCTTGCAAACGACCCTCACAAAATTCAGTGCAAGCTTGCAGGAAATCCGCAGGAGGCAAATTGGGAACAAAGGCAAATTTTTCCTTGCTGGCACGGGCAGCCAGCTCTTTCTGAGCCTCAATCTGCTTCTGGACGATTTTGTCGGCGAAAAGCATGGCATCGCGCAAATCCTCTTCGCTGATTTCATTCGAGCGACCTTCAATCATGATCACCTTGCCGGCAATACCAGCATAAACCAAGTCCATGTCGCTCTTCTGGATTTCCTGATGAGTGGGATTGGCCAGAAATTCCCCGTTGACGCGACCGACGCGCACCGCCCCGACTGGCCCATTGAACGGAATATCCGACACCATCAGAGCCGCTGAAGCACCCAGAATGCTCAGCACATCGGCTTCATTTGCACCATCGGCACTGAGCAGCGTCGAAACAATCTGCACTTCATTGATGAAACCCTCGGGAAACAGCGGACGCAACGGACGATCCGTCATGCGCGCCGTCAAAATCTCTTTTTCGGTAGGACGGCCTTCACGCTTGAAGAAGCCGCCTGGAATTTTGCCGGCGGCGGCAAAGCGCTCGCGGTACTCGACCTGCAAGGGAAAGAAATCGATGCCTGGGCGCGGCTCGGCACTGCATGCGCAGACCAGCACCATCGTATCGCCTTGGCGAACGGTTACCGAACCATTACACAACAAGGCCATTTTCCCGGTTTCAATCTGGAGCGTTTTTCCATTGCCCAGATCAATACTCACATTCTCAATACTCATTACTGCTTTTCCTTTGTTCTGCTGGAAGGCAGATGCGCAGAATTCCAGAAACCGGCTGTTGCGGAATTGCGGCATTGATCATCCAGCATCCCGGATTGCCAATGCCGACCAATTCCACCAACAGCTCCTGCTTAGCCACCTTTCCAATGTTCTTAAACAGCTGACGCGTCCCTGCCAGAAAAAGGC
>JAPXLT010000143.1:0-11672 GCA_033809415.1 Lentisphaeria bacterium | reverse complement strand
GCACCCCGCACCCCGCACCCTGCACCCTGCACCCTGCCCCCTTCATCGCATCAACGGCCAGGCATACGCCGCCAGCATACCGACAGCAATAGCCAAGGCAAAGGGAATGCGCACCTGTTCACTTTCCCTTGGCGGCAGTGCCGCTTTGCCGGCCTTGCGGTCGTAACGCCAATCAAAACAGCAACGAAAACAATGCCGGAGCCGGGAAGCATCCAGACTACCCCAGAGTAGCATGACAACACCAATGGCCACGCCCGCCAGAGACATGTATACCAGCATCGGGAGCAATCCTGTCCAGCCCACCATTGCACCGGCGGCGAAAAGCATCTTTACGTCACCACCGCCTGCACCCCGCAACAGAAAAGGAATCAGCAAAAAAACACCGGCGAGGCAGGCAGCAACAAATCCGGAAAGGAAACTGCCGGGTTCCCCAAAAAACAGGCGATAACACAGTGCAGCCACCGCACCGCCCAAGGTCAACCAGTTAGGCAAACGTCGCTCCCGGAAGTCAAACCAGGAAAGGACAGTTGCCCAAACGCTAATCAGCATCGCTAAAAATACCGGCACAAATCACCTTTCATCCCTGTTGACACGAGCTTTTGCATTGTGAAAGAGGAAAGCCGGCTTCATGCCGGCGAGCCGCGGCACACAAGAACTTCGCCAGAGCAATCCCTTCCGTCAAAGCAGCAACCCCTATAAAAATTTTCCGCGCTTTCCGTGCTTTCCGTGGACAAAAATTGGTTGTGGGCGTCAGCCCAGCTTCGGATCAGTCGGCAGTGTAGCCTTTGGTGCCAGCGTCTTTGCCCATTTCATCGCCGTAGCGTCCGGCTTCTGTGGCATCGGCAGCCGCATTTTGGTGCTGTTGTGCGCGGGTTTTCTCGGCTTTTTCGGTATTACCGGACATTGCCTGGGTGCCGATATTGAACATGGCCACGATGTTCTTGCCGAAAACCGTAACCGCAACGACGGCAGCGGCGGCAATTAAAACGGCAAGAATGACGTATTCCATCGTCACTGCGCCTTTTTCATCACCCAGCAGCCGGCAGACAATCCGGCCAATCCGACTCCGCTTTGCCCGCATGATTCGATTCAATTTTTTTGCATTCATCTTTCCATCTCCCTGTTTTGCTTTTTGTTTTTTCAGGCGTAGATGCACCCGCCCGAGTGGCACACGGATCAACGACCCGTAAAAAAAACTAAGGAACCGGCAAGGACACTCCACTGATGATCCGCCGAACCCAGTTGACAAACTCATTCCCCAATGCGCCATAGTTCCCAGGCTCCGAATCTGTCGGCATGTGTGTGGAAAACAATTCTGTCCCGGAAGGCGAACTGATAAACTTGCTGACACCTACCAGAGGCAGCACAATCAATACCATCAGCAATACATACTCGAAGAGTACGCCACCGGAATCGGCGCGTAAAACATGTTTTTTTATGAATGCTTTGACGTATCTCATCGGACTTCCCATCCATCAAGCAGGTTGCGTTACAGTGCAAATCAGCAACTTGTGTGCCATTATAGGCATACTATATACTTCAACAATTTATAACCTGAATCCGTGAAGTAAAAAACGCATCGCCATTTTTACGGATTCAGGAACTCTGATTTTGAAAAAATGACGATTTTTCAACCGGCTGCACTCGCTGCCTGGTTATATTTCTTCGAAAAACATGTCTCTATGGACTCATTTGACCTCCCTTCGATGTTTTTTGTGCGAAAAACACATGTCATGGGCGCAAGCGTCCCTTTCGTGTCGCCTTGCAACACTACTGGCTGGAATGACTGCTGGCGGACTCAGTTCAGCATCGCGCATAAATCTCCTTCATTATAAGGAAGTTATGGCAGTTCTTCCCGAACTTCTGGAAGAGCTGGTTGGCGTGCCTGACGATCTTGCAGCCGACCTTGATGAAGTCAAGCAGCACCGTGCGGAGGCGGTAGCGCAACTGGGCGGGTTCTTCGTCGTCCACAGGAGGCATTGCAATCTCCAGCGCCGCCTGGCCTATGAAGCGGAGGCAGTTGAAAGCCATGGTCGCCAGCCCCAGGACAAGGGCGTTTGTCTTCAGGTTCCCGCTGGGGAGAAGCTCAATTCCCATGTCGCTCTTGAGTTCGCTGTGGAACTGCTCGCTGGTGCCGTGGTCGCGGTACAGGGCGGCGCACTGGCGCACGGAATACGGCAGGTTGGTCCACCAGCTGCTGAGTTCAATGGAGGGTATCAGCAGCGCCTGCCCGTCGGCAAGGACGGTGCGCTCAATGGCCTCCACAACCATGAAGCCGCTGTATCCGGGGAAGTCGGCAGGGGACCTGTCGCTTCTGACGCCGCGGTAGATGACCTTCCCGGGGCGCACCTGCTCGGGAGTCTCGTCGTAGCGGATGCTGTCAAGAAGCTGCTCCAGGCTTTCCTTGCGCGGATTGCGCTTGACCAGGTACTTGATGCCAAGTTCCTCAAGCGCCTCGATGAAGTCGCTTGAGTCATGCGCGGAATCGACGCGCGCCAGCAACTCATCCGCCTCGTATCCCGCCTGCAGCATGATGGCGATGCACCGCTTGAGAAATTCCACCGCGCCTTTCGCGCTGTGCTGGCTTCCGGGGCGCAGTTCGTTGGCGACCATGAAACCCTCGCGCCCCGCATAGCAGAAGATAGGGGCGAAGCCGTTGACGTTCTGATAAGTCGGGGAGACGCCTTCCTTGTTCGAGAAAGTGTCCTCGAACACCGAGACGTCAATATCCAGGGGGATCAGCTCCTCGCCGCCAACATTAATCCGCGTGAGCTGGATTCGCGACAGCTGGTCGCTGACGTTTGCGTCGAGAATGCGCTGCCATTCCTTCTCGGCAAGCGCGTCCAGGCGCTGCCGAAGTGTCTCCTGCGAGGGGACGCTGCCGCCCGCAAGCCTGCGGAAGAGAAAGTCGGAACGGAACTTCTCAATGTCGGCATAGCTGCTGTTGCCGGCGGTCATGAGGCCAATGGCGCTGCGGACAATGGCGGATGTCGAGTAACAGGAATTGGCTGCCGCAGGCAGCTCGGCATCCCAATCCTTCATGCGGGCATTTCCGTCCAGCAGTCTTTTGACAAAGGAAAGACCGCCGTTCGAGTTGATTTCTTCTGAACCTTGCATTAACTTAATCATTGACAACCTCGTTGGTGAGTGGAATTATGATGTTGAGACGACAACATAATATACTACAAATCAGCAGGTTGTCAACTTTTTTGACCTCTTTTTCAGAAAGTTACTTCACGGATTCAGGTTGTAAAAAACTATCATCCGGTTTTATTGACGCATTATGGCTTCCAGTGCCATGCCGGAGAACCAGGCGGTGCCGGTGTTTGGCCGTGTCTGCTGGGCTTTTTCACCGCTTGGATGACTGGTCTGCAACTGCAATGATGCAGAAACTATGTCCCCATCGACCTGGAAGTCAATGCCATAGAAGCTCCAAGTCGTATTGGCAACCTGGTAGGGTGTGGAGCCGGCGGTAAAGGTCTTCGAGCTGACTTTGCCATCCGTCGAGCGTATGCTGCAGACAACTCGAAGAGCCGCCTGCCAGCTATTGTCGAAAGCCTGGGTTTTCATCCAGCCTCCCAGGCGGAAATTTCGGATGCCGGGAGGAATCTTCACATTTTGCACAAAGCACACTCGCTGCTCAGCTGCCCCGGTAAAGCGGAGAGCAGCCTTTCCGGCAAATGGGGGCACAGCAAGCGGATCGATCTCCGGGCTGATAAACTGCTCTGAATCCGTCAATTTTTGCCACTTGGACAATCCCTCGGAAAAATCAGCATTCGCCAATAGATTTTGCTTGCCGTAGTGCGGTGGCGGCACAATATGGCAATTGAGGTTGGCGGTGGCGGTCTCGTCCAGTTTTTGCAAGTGTTTCTCGAGGCTTTCCGCATTTCCTGGCGCTGCGCGTTTCTGCATTTGTTCCAAGCGGTATTGCTCATAGCGCTTTCGAATGTCAGCCTGATTCCAAGGCAGTTTCTGATGCTCCGGCAGTTGATTGTTCAACAGCCCCCACATTGCATACAGAGCACCATCGACGGGGATGCGTTCGCGCCGGACATTGAGCAGTTCCGGGCTGTCCGGCGGGCATTTCGCTTCAGCTTTATCGAGCATTTGCGTTGTCTCGAGAAAGAAGGCCGGGGTCAGATAGTGCCGCCTTGTTTCTTTCAGGGCTGAGAGATTGCCTACCTCGACCGGGACTGCGGCAATCGAGTCCTCGAGGAAATTCAGGTATTCGAGCATGGTATCCGCCGCCTGTCCATAATATCCCTCGAGGAACGTATTGATCAGCGGTTGCAGTTCCTGATCGGGGTTCTGCATGAGTTTCCAGCCGATCCAATTTTTCAGAGCAAAGAAGCTGGTTGTTTCCGCGCCTTCATTTTCGATGAAAATGCTGGTGACTTTGCAGTCCTTGTACAGCTTCAGTTCCTGATGAATGTTGCGAATATTAATATAAGGGGACGGGAAACTGGTGTTGTATTGCAGCCAGTAGCCCCAAATGCCCAAGTGATGCGATATGCGGCTCCATTGCAAGAGAAGTTCCAACGCCTGGCGGTTGACCGGGTGGCTGCGCGGGCGGAACAGGTCCGGATACCATTCTGGCGCCCAGTTTTTTTTGCCGCGTGCATCACTGGACCATTCGCCGTTCAGTTGAATGACGCGGATTTGGACATTTTCCCGGGGGCGTATCTCAGCAGGCGGTTTAATGGTGTTGGAATATGCCCAGGTTTCCAGCAGTACGTCCGGGAATTCCGCTTTGATCTGATCGGCCAGAAAATTGATGAAATCAACCTGTGCGCCACTGTCGGCCTGCTGCTGTTCGCTCAATGCCTGGCAGGTTGGGCAATGACAGATGAAATGGGTGTCGTTCTGGTTGATGGCGAAGACTCTCTGCGCTTCGCGGCCATCACTGGCAGCTTCGGCTTCCTGGTGGTTCTTCCGGATACGCTGTCGCAGTTGTTCCAATACATGTTCCCGTGCGCCCGGATGGGTCAGGCAGATCTGGCCGGGGCCCTGCCCGCTGGTGGACGGCGGTCTTTCGCCGTTGGCGTTCATTGCCAGGTATTCCGGCTTGTCTGCCGGGAAGTTCCTTGAATAGGTCCATGCGGTATGGGTTCCCAGGCTGCAGCCAAAGCCATACTTCGCCGGTTTGGGGCGGGTGTCTTTGAGTCGAGTTCTGAAAAGTTGATAAGCGGGGGTGTCTGGCAGTGCCGTGTAGATATGCCTTTCGCGAAACCATGGCTCGCCGCTCTTATCGATAGGCTTGATGCTTAGGTCGGTTCGCTTGGGGATGATTTCATTGTGCTGATCAAACCAGCGGCAGCCCAATTCTTGTTCGAGAAATTCATAGACAGCATAAAGGGTGCCGCGTGGACGCCCGCCGCTGAGTACCAAGTGCTCACCTGCACTCCGGATAAACCATTGATCCGGCGTAGCCGCTGCAATATCCGGCAGCAGGCGAACGGCAAAGTCTGTCTGTCCGATAAAAATTGCTTTGTCCGGCGGTGCCTGCCCGGGCACTTCCTGTTGAATTGGAAAGACTGCGCCGGTGATGCGATTGAGCAGGCTGCTCAGTTCCGCAGCTGCGAATTCCTCAGCAGGGATCGACTTGGCACCTTGCACGATGACGTAACCGGTTTTGCCATCGCTGGCCAATTGCAGAATATCCTGCGCAAAGGACAACAAAGGCAGGCAGAAGAGGAAAAAGGCAAGTTTTTTCATAAATTTTCGTGCTATCACTCGATTTCTTGTTTTTTCGTGAAAGGTTTTCGGATAGATCATTCATAAGTCCTTTGTATACAATCGTTTCTCTAACTGATCCGTCTGATTGTGGTGCCTTTACAAGGCACTGCCGTTGGGGTGGGTTCCTCACCCCAGGCTGAAGCCTGGGGTTAAGCATGGTCAAGCGCCTACGGCGCAAAGTTTTATGCCGATCCGTCTGATCTGACCGATCCGTCTGATCCGTCCGATTTGTTGTCCGTGTAAAGTCCGTGTAAAGTCCGTGTAAAGTCCGTGTGGGTTGTGGGCGTCAGCCCACGCCAAGTTTTTTCGTGTTTTTTCGTTGTTAAAAAAGTTATGTCATGGTGCCAGGATGATTTTACCGAGGCGTTCGAGGTCATGGTAGCCGGCTTCGAAGATCGGGCTCCAGCAGAGGTGTTCCCCGGGGCGGAAGCGTGTTTGCCGGAAGATATTGAGGAAGAATTCACTGCCGGGTTGGATTGCTTCCGGGAGCAGTTTATCGAGCGGGATGGCCATTCTCGTCTGCCAACAGTCTGCGGTTTTTTCGCTTAGATGCCTTGCTTGAAGATCAATCCGCTTAGCCCCCTTTTGATATTCATAGACAAGGAATTCACCATTCGAATTAATGGCCAGTTGCCGGTATGCCGGGCCGTTTTGTTGGTTGCTGAAGAAAAGTTCCCAGCCGTCACCACCCCACCAGACCGGAGACAATTTGCTGGTGTCCATACCGGATTCCTCGAGCAACAGATACAAGAATTCTCCATCATGGGCAAATGCTCCATCGAGTTTGCGTTCCGGAATTTCCTGGCCGAATTTTGTCACCCAGCAATTGATTGATGCGGCCTGTTTCCAGTCAACTTTAGCGGGGTCTCCGTCAGCTTTGGCAATGCGGGGTATGGTCAGCGATGGCGGGTCTTTTTCCATCAGCAGAAACGAAGCACTTTTCTGGCGCAGGTTCTCGACGCTTTTCTGCACCTCCTCGAGGCTAATCAGTCCCCGGATATCGTCACGCTCCTTGATTAGGCGCTGATAGTTTTGCTGATAGCGGGTGACTAGCTGTTCGAGTTCCCAGGGCATGGTTTCGCCTCGGGGAAGCTCCTTCTCCAATTTCTGCCACATGACAGCCATTGCGGAATCTACCAGGATGCGTTCCAGCTGAACATTCAGGGAATAACGGCTGTCCGCATCGGTCAGCGCTTCGGCATCGTCAAGCAAGCTCTGGCTTTTCCGGAAGAAGTCCAAGGTCAGATATGGTCTTTGCGAAGTTTTCATGGCGGAGAGGTTGCCATATTTTGCAGGTACAGCGGCAATACTGCCTTCGAGGTGTTCGAGGTAGGCTCGCATTGGTTTGGCAGCCGGACCATAATACCCCGGCATGAAAATATCCAGCAGGTCTTGCAGCTTCTGCGAGGGGGCCTGCATCAATTTCCAGCCAGCCCAAGTCTTCAGCGTATAGAAACTGCTCAGGGGCTTGATTTCGTTTTCCACGAAGATGCGCTCCATCTTGAACTTCTTCAGGAGGCGCAGTTCCTGGTGCAGATTGCTCAGATTGACCCAAGGGGAAAGGAAACCTTCATGATAGAGAACCCAGTACCCCCATATTCCACTGTGCCGACAGATTTTGCTCCAGCTTTCCAGCAGAGCCGTAGCCTCCCGGTTGATGGGATGCTTCCGCGCCCGGAAGAGGTCCGGAAACCATTCCGGCAGCCAATTGGGGTCGCCAGCGCGGCTGGCATCTCCGGCCCATTCTCCGTTAAGTTGTGCGATCCGGATTAGGACATTGTCATGCGGGCGGACATTCACTGGCGGTTTGCTGGTGTTGGCGTATGCCCAAGTTTCGATCAAGGCGTCGGGGTACTCCTCTTTTATGTTGTCAGCCAGGAAATTGATGAAGCCCAGCAAGGCGGCGCTGTCGGCTTGTCCTTCGCGGCTTAACTTGCTGCACCCCTCGCACTTGCATATCCAGTGGGTGTCATTCTGAGTGATGCCGATTGCATATGCCGCTTCGAGTCCCTCCTTGCTGGCGGCTACTGCCTCGGCATCGGCGGCTAGTTGGTTGCGCAGCTGCTCCAGCACGGAAGCTCTGGCGCCGGGGTGAGACAGGCAGATCTGCCCCGGACCATGACCGCTAGTGGACTGGGGGCGCTCCCCAGCGGCATTAAGCGCCAGAAACTCCGGTTTGTCGGCTGGGAATTTATTGCTGTATCTCCAGAATGTATGGGTGCCGATGCTGTATCCGAAGCCTAATTTTGCGGGTTTTGGTTTGGTGTCCTTGTTGCGTGCACGCAATAGGTTGTCACTCTCGACACCATGTAGTCCTGTATAGATGAAGCGGTCTGGGAAAGCTGGTTTCCCCTGCCTTTGGAATGCTTTCAGGCTCAGTTTTGGCTGTTTAGGAATGACCTGGTTGTGTGCGTCGAACCAGTGGCAGCCCAGCTCCTTTTCCAGAAATTCATAGACGGCATACAGCGTGCCGCGGGGGCGTCCACCGCTTAGAATCAGACTGTTCCCGCTGCTCCTGAGCACCCATTCTTCGACGCCAAGGCTGGAAAAGTCGATGCCTCGAGTGCGGGCAAATTCTGTCTGCCCGACATAAATAGCCTTGCCATCAGGTGGAGTTTCATTTTCCCTGCGGACAGCAAAGGGGACACCGCAAATCTGTTCGAGGTGGCTGCTTAGTTCTTCGGCAGCAAATTGTTCTGCAGGGATTGCCTGTTCGGAAAGAAGAATCACATAGTCGGTTTTGCCATTGTCGGCCAGTTCGAGTTGGTGTCCGGACAGCCAGGGCGGTAATGCAAGCAGAACACTAGACTGCAGAACCAGGAAAGCAGCGGTCAAAAACGCTGCCGACGGGCAAAGGCGAGCCGGGAAATGGGATATGGCATTCAATGTTGTTACCTTCCTGTTTGATTATCGATGGTAAGACGTCAGTGAAACCGAGTGACTGTTTTTTTACAACTAAAAACACTAATGGACACGAAAAAATTTCATGGCAAACACAACGTATTCTCGCTGATAACGCCACTTCCATGAAATTTTTTCGTGCTACTATCACCCAGAATCTTGTTTTTTGTGAAAGATTTTCTGAAGAGAAAGCTCCAAGTCATTGGTATATAAGCACTTCTCCGTCTGATTGTGGTGCCTTTACAAGGCACTGCCGTTGGTTGGGTTCCTTACCCCAGGTTAAAACCTGGGGTTAAGCATGGTTAAGCGCCTACGGCGCAAAGCATTGTGCCGATCCGGCTGATCTGCCGATCCGTCGGAGAAAACAACAGCCAAAACCACAAATCCGCGTGCAATCTCATCCGTCAAAGCAACAACCCTACAAAAAAATTTTCGTGTCTTTTCGTGTGGTTCGTTGTTAAAAAATGGGTTGTGGGCGTCAGCCCACGCCAAGTTCGTTTGTGCCTTTCGTGGTTAAAAAAAAATTCCCGGTTACACGTTACTGACGCCTTACTAGCGATGCATAAAAGTTCCGTCTTCCAAGCGCCAATCATAGATGAATTGGACACTGTAATTATTCAAGGCCTGACCATGTGGAAAATCCAGCACGGAGCCATCTACCCAGAAGTTGTTTGCCCGCCCACTGTGCCGAAAATGCATGACATGACCCGCGCCGGAAGCGTTGCCAATCGCATAAAACTGATGTGCCACATTGCCGAACCAAGCAGTATGCTTAAGGTAGCTGTCAGCCAGCAGCCAGACCCGGGAGGCTCTGCTGGTGGAGAGGCGATAATCAAGGTTGTTGTGGTTGTAAGCGTTGTATTTTTCCGGGCTGTTATGCAGGCCGAACGTGGTATAAATCTTGCTGCTGGTGGTAGCAAATTTAAAGCTGGGGCAGCGCATTGCCTCGTATGACTCGATGAACTTTTGTGCCACCAGCACCTGATTCCAGACCAGTGCACCGCCGTTGCCAGAGGGACGGGGAATCCAGCCGTCATAGTCATCGGCATACATCAATATGGCCAGACCGCTCTGCTTAAGGTTGTTTTTGCAGTTGACTGCCCGCGCTCGAGCGCGGGCCTTGCCCAAGGCAGGCAGCAACATGCTGGCCAGGATGGCAATGATCGCGATTACGACGAGCAACTCAATTAAGGTGAAGAATTTGCATTTGTTCATGATTGGGTACCTTTTGTTTGATGTGAAACGGGCAATGAAATTTTTCCATCAGGAACGGTTGCACTGGGGCGCATAATGAAATGTCCGGGGACGCGGATAACATACTGGCAGTTGGAAGGATCACGTATTTTCCGGATCAACAGCTTGCAACTTTCCAAGGCAATGCTCTTCAATGGCATGTCAATGGAAGCGATGCCCGGCTGCTGAAAGAGTTTGAAACCGTATTGCTCGCTATTACCAATGCTCAGTAAACGGAAGTCTCGACCAGATATCAATCCCTCCGAAGCCAATGCGTCGATCATACTGGCGGCAATGTCATCCGTAACGGTGATCAGCAGGTGCCCCCGCAGTTTCGGCCCGTAAACCCGAGCCAGGCGGAAGCAGTCCGCCATACGATTGCTGTAACAAACCTCATGTAAAAACACCTGCTTTTCACTGAAACCGGCCTGGACTAATTGCTCGAGCCAAAGTTTTTTTCTTGACCGAGAAGATGGTGTGTTCTCATAGATCAAAATCGGGGAGTCTTCCGGGGTTATCCGCAACTGCATTATGGCTTCCCGGATACCGGGTGCGAAATCGTAAATCACCTGGGAAAGAGGGGTCGGGTCAACGAATTCATGGCGGTAGAGAATGATTGGAAACAGGCGCCCTTTGAGATGTGCCAGGACGGTCTTGTCGAAGTAGTTGTAGCTGAGCAGCATTCCATCGAGGTCCGCCAGCAGTCGGCTCGCAGTCCGGACATTGGTCAGTTCTGCGTAGGAAATGGTTTGTACTGCGTAATTCTGCTCGCTCAAGTAATCGATGCAGTAATTGATGATCTGATTCTGGGTCTGCACCATTTCCTTGTTGTACAGCCAGGCTAAGCTGCTGTCGGCAATTCCGATTCGCTGCGTCTTTTGAAATCCCTGCTTCAAATAAGTGCCACTGCCGCGTACCCGGAACAACATTCCCCGGTCAACAAGCTTCCGCAATGCCTTGTGCGCAGTCAAGGGGGAAACCTGATACTGCTCGGCAATGTCACGGGTGGATGATACCAAAGCGCCGGGAGGCAGGGAAGAACGCAGAAAATCCTCCTGCAAGGCCTTCGCTATCACTTCGCTTTTGTTATGCCTAGGTGTTTTCATCAGAACTTTTCCTTGAACTGATTTTCAATATATCTTTTGAATTTCAATAATTCTTGAAATTTATTAATTGATGCATTTTTCCCCAGAAAAATTGTTTTGAAGCTTAATGTAACCTGTATAAAAAGTTGTTTACTTCAGAACGATGCAAAGTACGCCCAAAACTCATTTTTTAACCACGAACCACACGAAAAGGCACGAAAATTTTTTTATGGGGTTGCTGCTTTGACGGATGGAATGGCACGCGAATTTGTGATCTGGCCTATTGGTTTCTCCGACTGATCCGACTGATCGGTCGGATCGGACGGATCGGACGGATCGACGATGTTGGGATTAGCCCTGAAAGGCGCGACATAATTTCTGTCCATCGTCCATTGTCCATCGTCCATTGTCCATCGTCCATTGTCCATCGTCCATTGTCCATCGTCCATTGTCCATCGTCCATTGTCCATTGTCCATTCAGCAGTCCATTCTTGTCCATTCAGTCCATCGTGTCCATTCTTGTCCCTGTCCCTTGTCCATAAAAATTCGCAAAAAATTGACATTATTTGCTTTACAAATTATTTGCTTTATACCTGAATCCGTGAAGTAACTTTCTGAAAAAGAGGTCAAAAAAGTTGACAACCTGCTGATTTGTAGTATATTATGTTGTCGTCTCAACATCATAATTCCACTCACCAACGAGGTTGTCAATGATTA
>JAPXLT010000142.1:0-11693 GCA_033809415.1 Lentisphaeria bacterium | reverse complement strand
TGTAAAGTCCGTGTAAAGTCCGTGTAAAGTCCGTGTAAAGTCCGTGTAAAGTCCGTGTAAAGTCCGTGTAAAGTCCGTGTAAAGTCCGTGTAAAGTCCGTGTAAAGTCCGTGTCCCGTCCGTGTCCCGTCCGTGTAAAGTCCGTGTCCCTGAAATTTAAGTTCTTTTTGCGCTTGTGAAAATGTAGTTTTGCATTATACTAAATAAAACGTACTTTTGCATCGTTTTATAGTAGTAATTTCCCTGGTATTTTTTGGAGTCATAGTAAGGAGAATTAAAAAACATGTTTGGCAATTTCGTCAAGGTGCTGGCATTAACTGCAGTTTTCAGCTTAGTGTTTACCGGCTGCACTAAGAAGCCGAAGATTGATCTTAGCGGTCTGCGGGAGAATCCGGCGGGGGCTGGTGCGCTTTCTGGTGATGGCCTGGGAGTCGGTCCTGATTTTTCCGGGCAGGGTTTTTCTGCTATACCTGGCTCCGAACCGTCGTTTCCTGTGCTGGCTGGTGCTGACAGTACTGCTGCTACTACTGCAAGCGGCGGTGCCTGGGGCGGTCTTGACAAGCCGGTTGGCAGTGTCAGCGGCGAGAATTTTCTGAATAATCCGCAGCCTTGGAATGAGATCGTCTATTTTGCCTATGACCGTGCAGAGGTTTTGCCTTCGGAGCGTTACAAGCTGGACGCGCTGGCCAAGGTGCTGCTGTCTGCTCCGGAGCAAGGTGTGATTATTGAAGGGCATTGTGATGAGCGTGGCAGTGATGAGTACAACCGTGCCCTCTCGGAGCGTCGTGCCTTGTCAGTGCGTGAATACTTGGCTACGCTTGGCGTTGCTGATAACCAGATGATGACAATCAGCTATGGCGAAGACAAACCGGCAGTTGCCAATGCAACAACGGAAGCCGAACATCAATTGAACCGGCGGGCGCAGTTCTTGCTCGGCCCCCGGAAATGATCGAACCCGTCGAGGTGTGTGCCGCCGTCATTATGCACGGCGGACGACTTCTGCTTGCCACACGGCCCAAAGGAAAACATCTCGAGGGGCACTGGGAATTTCCCGGTGGCAAAGTGAAGGCGAATGAGACGCTTGCAGCATGCATAATCCGGGAGCTTCAGGAAGAACTCGGATTACACGTACGGCAGGCGTCTTTGCTTTTTGAAGTATTGCACCATTATCCCGAAAAAACAATTCGCCTGCATTTTCTTCTCTGCGATATTGATCCGGAACAGATGATCGCTCATCATGACGGGCAGCGTTCCGCCTGGTTCCAGGCCGATCAGCTGCCCCTCGAAATGATGGCGCCGGCCGACCGCGAGACAGTCGAAAAAATCCGCCAGGGCAAGTGGATGATGCCGGAAGAAGACTATTCGGATAAGCTGGTGGCCGACTTGCCCATTGTTCGGGACTTGGAATTGACAGCATTATTACAGGATTTCTTGAATATGAATGCGACATCTGAAGGCGGCAAGGAATCTCCGTCCCGGCTGCAACATCCTGAATGGTACAAAGTTCCATTTGGCGGTGGGCGCGAGCGGATTGCCATGAGAAATCTTCTGCGTGGAAGTAATCTGCATACCGTCTGTGAAAGTGCGCGCTGCCCCAATCTTTGTGATTGCTGGAAACGCCAGACGGCAACTTTTATGATTTTAGGGGATACTTGCACCAGGAATTGCCGTTTCTGTGCGGTCAAGCATGGCATTCCGCAGCCAGTGGATGCAGGTGAGCCAGAACGGATCGCTGAAGGGGTTGCGAAGTTAAATTTGCGCTTTGCCGTCATTACCTGCGTTACTCGCGATGATCTTCCTGATGGTGGTGCCGGTCTGATGGCGGAAACGATCCGCGCCATTCATCAGCGCTGTCCGGATACCGGCGTCGAGGTGCTTTGCTCTGATTACGCAGGAAATGAGGCTGCGCTGCAAAGTGTCCTCGAGGCGGCTCCAGAGGTTTTCGGACATAATCTCGAGACCGTCGAGCGTCTGACACCGGTCATTCGCAACAAGGCCAATTACCGGCGTAGCCTGGATGTCCTCTCGCGGGCATCGACTTGGGCGTCGAGGCATGGTGGGCACCTTCGGATCAAATCGGGTTTGATGCTGGGACTCGGGGAGACAGAGCCGGAAATCCGTCAGGCTCTAGCTGATTTGCGCCAGGTCGGTGTTGACATTGTGACTATAGGTCAATACTTGCAGCCTGGCAAAGAACAGTGTCCCGTTGTGCGACATGTCTCTCCAGAGGAATTTAAGCGCTGGGAACAGATCGCTGAACAGGAATTTGCCTTCAGCAAAGCGGTTTGCGGTCCGCTGATACGCAGTTCGTATCTTGCCGAAGAAGCATACCGCGCATGAGTTAGGGTATCAGTGAACCTGGGTAAGCGAGGAATTCTTTTTTGAACAACGAAATGCCCGAAAGGACACGAAAAAATTTCATGGAAATGGCTTTTTCTGCGCGAATATGTCATGCTTGCCATGAAATTTTTTCGTGTCCATTAGTGTCTTTCGTTGTAAATACTGTCCCCCAGCTTTACTGACGCATTACCGCATGAGTTTTTTAACTGCCATTCAGGAGAGGTCTGCATGGATTTTTATACGATTGTTCGACCGGAGCACCTGAATCACTACCACTATCTTTTTGGTGGAGTGATGCTGCGCTGGGTCGATGAATATGCGTATGTCGCTGCCATCCGGGAGTTCCCAACAGCGCGTTTTGTTACGCGGGCGATGAACCAGGTCTCCTTTACGCAAAGTGTCAAAAATGGCGCCATGCTGCGTTTCCAGGTCACCCGGGAACATCTCGGCAATACCTCCGTGCAGTATCGGGTGGCTGTTGTGGCGCGCGACTTGCAGGCGATAGAGGAATACCATGTCTTTGAAACGGTCGTAACCCTAGTCTCGCTAGCGCCGGATGGCAGCAAAACTCCATTGCCACCCCGGATAGAAGGGGCGTAGGGCAGGGGGCAGGGTGAAGGGTGAAGGGTGAAGGGTGCAGGGTGAAGGGGGCAGGGTGCAGGGTGCAGGGTGCAGGGTGCAGGGTGAAGGGTGAAGGGTGAAGGGTGAAGGGTGAAGGGTGCAGGGTGCAGGGTGCAGGGTGCAGGGGGCAGGGTGCAGGGGGCAGGTTTAAAAGGTGGCGTCCGTCTTCTGTCCACCCTGTCCACCCCGTCCACAATGTCCACAATGTCCACTTTGCAGCGTGTAAGTATATGCCATCACAAGATGCCAAAAGAGGTGAAATGATGAAGATTTTGTTGATTGGAGGAACGGGAAACATATCGCAGGCTTGCGGCGAACTACTCGTGCAGCGCGGACATCAGGTTACTCTTCTGAACCGCGGCAAAAGCAAGGCGGCTTTCCCCTGTGAAGTGCTCTTGGCCGACCGCAATGCACCTGGAGCTTTGCAACAGGCATTGGATGGACGCTTTTTCGATGTCATAGCAGATTTCATCTGCTTTGATGAAAAGGATGCCGCGATTGCCTATGAAGCCTGCAAGGGGCGCTGTGGCCAGTACATCCTGATCAGCACCACCGTGGTCTATGAAAAACCCCCTCGCGTACTGCCTATCACCGAAACAGCACCCATGGGCAACCGCTTTTCGGCATACGGACGGAAAAAAGAAGCCGCCGAACGGTTTTTATTGGATAAATTTGTCCGGGAGAAGTTTCCTCTTACCATCATTCGCCCATCTCATACATATTCCGAGCGATGGCTGCCCAATCCGGTCACCAGCCTCGGTTATACGCTGGCTGCTCGCATGGAAAAGGGACTGCCGGTCTTTGTCCATGATGATGGACAGGGACTGTGGACGCTTACCCATGTGCGTGATTTCGCCGTGGGGTTTGCCGGTCTCTGCGGAGCACCCGGCAGCCTGGGGGAAGCCTATCAGATCACTGCCGATATGGTGCTGACTTGGAATCAAATTCTGCGGGAAACAGCCCTTGCCCTGGGAATAACCTCCTTTGAAGCAGTACAGGTTCCGACGGATTTCATCTGTGATACTCTCCCGATGATGATCGATAAATTGCGTGGCGACAAGGCCTGTCCCGGTGTCTTTGACTGCTCGAAAATCAAAGCACTCGTGCCGGACTTTGACTGCCGGATCACCTTCCGCCAGGGAATCCGTGAATCCATTGCCTGGTTCAAGGAAGACCCCGCACGGCAAATCGTCAATCCAGAACATGATAAGGTCTTTGACACCATCATCAACGCCTGGAAAAAACATAACGCAAGATGAACACTATAAATAACCTATTCAAACGGCAAAATGGGCGTTTTTGATGGACGAATGGACAGGCGCAAAAAATGTCACCTGCTGTACGTGTCCATTGTCCATTCAGCAGTCCATTCTTGTCCATTCCGTCCATCGTGTCCATTCTTGTCCCTGTCCCTCGTCCATAAAATTTCCCGGCTGAAAATTGACTTGTTGATACAGGGAAGTATATTCTCTTTTTACGGTGTTTACGCATTGAAACAGAGAGTGTTTTGTGAAAGATCAGCTGGATATTTTTATTTTCATTGATGCCTTGGGCTGGGAAATTGTCCGTCGGCATGAATTTTTGTCTGAGGAACTGCCTTTTCGCCGGGAACTTGCCATGCAGTTCGGATATTCCTGCACGGCGATTCCGACGATCCTTACCGGCTGCCGCCCCTTCCAGCATGGGCACCTCAGCCTTTTCTATTATGATCCGGAAAATTCCCCCTTCAAGGCGCTGAAGATATTTCATTATCTGTTGCGCCCACGTTCATTCTGGAACCGAGGGCGCGTACGCAACCTGCTTTCCAGGCTCCTGCGCAAATGGTATGGATATACGGGCTATTTTCAGTTGTATAAGGTGCCTTTTGACCGTATCGGATATCTGAATTATTGCGAAAAAAACGATATGTTTGCTCCAGGAGGCATCTATCCCATACCTAATCTGCAGGATCGCCTGATCGAGGCCGGGGTGCCTTACCATCTTTCCAACTGGCAGGCCAGTGAAGCCGTTAATCTGGCAGAGGCAACCAGAGCCATCCGCGATGACAAAACCCAGTTCCTGTTTATCTATCTGGCGGACTTGGATGCTCTGTTGCATGATAAAGTCGGGCAGGATGATGCGGTGCAGCGGAAACTTGCGGATTACCAGAATCAAATCCGGAATCTGCTTGCTGAAGCAAAAAAACATGCCCGCAAAGTCACTTTGACCGTATTTTCAGATCACGGCATGACTCCGTTGCGGGGCAGCGTCGATCTGCAAAAAGTGATTGCGGAATCGGATTTGCAATTTGCCCGTGATTACGCCGCCTGTTACGACTCGACCATGCTGCGGGCCTGGTTCCTGAAGCCCGGAGTAAAAGAAACTTTCTTTGACAAGATCAACTCGGCAACATTTCCCGGGCATTGGCTCAGCCATGCTGAAAAAGTCCGATATGGTATTGATGGCGGCCCGGT
This sequence comes from Lentisphaeria bacterium, assembly GCA_033809415.1. Lineage (GTDB taxonomy): Bacteria > Verrucomicrobiota > Lentisphaeria > Oligosphaerales > Oligosphaeraceae > JAQVUB01. Next base: position 6,280 of record JAPXLT010000142.1, on the reverse strand, counting down.
GAATTACGGCGATGAGATTTTCCTGCTTGCTCCGGGGTACCAGATTGTGCCCTCGGATATGGGGCTGAAGGCCCTGCCTGGCATGCATGGTTATCAGCCGGATGACAAGGATTCGCTGGCCGCCGTTCTGTCAACCAAGCCGATTCCTGACCACGTCCGGGAAGTGGCTGACTTGTTTAGCCTGATGCTGGATAGTATCGAGCATTCCGCGATGAACTCGGCTCAGCCTGGGATGCAGGCATCTCCTGAAAGGAAAACCATTCATTGAAATCTCCAATTCTCAAAAATACCCTGACCAACTATCTGACGGTTGCCATACGCTTGCCGCAGGCGATTCTGATGACTCGCTGGCTGCTGGCCTACCTCGGGCGGGAACTGTATGGTTTTTGGGTTTTGCTGTGGAGTCTTTATCTTTACTCATTGCTGCTGGACTTCGGGTTCGGGGTGTCGCTGCAAAAATACACTGCCATGGGGCTTTTTGAGAAAGACCCCGAACACTACAATAAGATTGTCTCGACGGTGCTGGCTGTTTATCTGGCAATGGCTGTCGTCATTGTCGCAGCTACCATCGGGGGATCCTTTTTCCTGGGATGGTTGATCCGGGTCAATGACCCGGAACAGCTCGACTATTTCAAGACTTGCTTTTTACTTTTCGGATGCGGCGCAGCCATGGTTTTCATTACTGCCGGGGTACCGGAAATTCTGGTTGGCCTCCAGAAAATCTACATCCGAAACTACGTTAATGCCATAACCCATCTGGTGACATTCATTGGAGCATGGGTGATCCTGAGTTCCGGCGGTGGCTTGGTCACCCTGATTATTTTTACAATCCTGACGCAGATTCTCTGCAACCTAACCATGTGCATCTATGTCTGGAAACAAATCCCGACATTGCGTATACGGCCAAAACTGGAAAAAAAGATTTGCCGGGAAATCTTGAATTTCAGTGGCTTTGTCTACGTAATTTCGCTGTCCCGACTGGTGATGAATAAAAGTGGAGACTTGCTGGTCAGCGCATATCATGGACTTTCTGCCGTGGGGATTTATCACCTCGCCGGACGTCTGCCCGACCTCTGCAACCAGGCAGTCGCACAATATGAGGAGAATTTCCGCCCGATAGCCGCATACTTGTATTCCAAGGGGGAACACAAACGTCTCCAAACGACCATGATCAATTCTTTGCGTTGGAGCGGTTTCCTTGCATCTTTCTTCCTGTTTGCCGCCTGGTTCCTTTGTGAGGACGCCTTGCAGTTTCTGTTCAAGGTCTCCGATCCCGAGGTGACTTACCTCTGTCGTATTTTTCTGATCCTGATGTTTATTGTCACTGCCTGTGATAGGTTTCCACGGGATTTCCTGCTGATGACCGAAAAACACCGCAAGCTTGCCTTCCTTTCAATTTTCGAGGCGGCGGCCAATCTGGTTCTGCCTCTGATTCTGCTGAATTTCTACTCGTCGCAATGCCTGGTCTGGACGGCTATCGGCACGAAAGTCTTCCTGCTTCTTTTTCTGATTCTTCCTGAGGTTTTAAAGTATCTTGAAGTTTCCTGGTGGTATTATCTTTGGAAGCTCTATCTGCTTCCGTTTGTTGCGATGATTGTCCCAGTGATTTGGATCAAGAGCGGGCAAAACCTGCTCCCCCCGGACAGTTCCTCTTTCCTGCGTCTTGCCTGGTGCGGAACCGGTGCCCTGGCATGCTACCTGGTCATTGCTTGGCTGATGCTGCTTTCCGGCGAGGAAAGGCAGTTGCTGAAGAATAAAATCAGTGATCTGCTGAGAAAGTGGGGGGGGGCATGGGTTCACTGAAAGTTTTGCTGGGAGGCCTCCCGCTGGGATGCAACAATATCGGCATCGAGGCGATCGTCGAATGCGTCATCGCAATTTTGCGCAGGCTTCACCCGGACATCGATATTACTGTCAGCACTAGGAATGAAACAGGATGCGCCACCCGGCTGAACGTTCACACCATCCCGCTCTATGGATTTAAGCCGGCGCCAAAACTTCGCACGCTTTCGAAAATCATCAGGAATTACGATTTATTAATCTGGTGCGGAGCAAATGGCCTCTCGGATTACCCGGATTCTGCATTGAATCTGCTGTTATGTGCGCAAAAGCAAGGTGTGCAGACATTGCTCTGGGGAGTCGGCATGGATTCCGACTTGAATCCATATCAGCCCAGAGCTTATCGGAATATTATCGAACGCCTGCTCGATGCGTTCAATCACATCTGTAACTTGGATATCGCTGCGCCTTTTGCACAATACCGCCAACGCCGCTTGCAGAAAAAAATCTACAATGTGTTGGAAAACAGCCTGCTGGTGGTGGTGCGTGACCCGGAAACAGCCGAGCTTCTGAAGTATTGCGGTTTCACCAGAAGCATCGTCGGCGCTGATTCAACCTTGCACCTCGAAGCGGCCAATGAATCACCCGTGCAGCGCGAAAAAGGAATCTTCAAAATCGGCTTTTCCCTTTCATCACGAAAACCTATTGCCGATTTTGCCGGGCTGCGCGCACTGTGGCGACGCCTTATCGAGAATCCTGCACAACGCCTGGTACTGATTCCGATGGATTCTTATGCAGACTTTAAGCTGATGGATGGCTTGCGGCGGCAGTTGCCGCACCAGGATCGCATTCAGATGCTTGCTTGCACCGAACCATCAATAATTCAGGCGGCAGCCGCAAATTGCGATGTGGTTGTCAGCAGCCGCCTGATTCTGCTGATACTTGCAGCTAATGTCTTTACCCCGATTATTGGCATCGAAAGCGGCTCGAAAATCCATAACTGGCTGCGGATTTTCGAGCTGAAACCCGTCGGAACAGTCGCCAACTGCAATTTTGAACGCGTCGAAGAAGCCATTGCTGGCTTTCAGGTAGATGGCGGTGCGGCTTTCCGCAAGAAGGCAGCCTTTGTCTACAACCTGATGCGGAAACGCCTGGCGCTCGCTGAAGAAGAATTGAAAAGCACCCTGCAAAAATTGTCTGAGCGGTGACAACGAAAAGGCTTGGCGTGGGCTAACGCCCACAACCCATTCAAACGGCAAAATGAGTGTTTTTAATGGACAGGGACACGAATGGACATCATGGACGCGATGGACTAGACGTTTGATGGACGAATGGATAGGCACAAAATGTCACCTGCTGTACGTGTCCATTCTTGTCCCTGTCCCTTGTCCATTCAGCAGTCTATTCTTGTCCATTCCGTCCATCGTGTCCATTCTTGTCCCTGTCCCTTGTCCATAAAAAATCTTTCCCAAAAAAGAAGATTTTGGGCAATAGTATTGCGTTTTTTAAAGGGGTGTTGCTTCATGTCTGACAAGCTATTATTCAATGATTTTTTTGCTGACTCCGAGGAGAGTCTCGAAGTCAGTGAAAGTTCTTGGAGCAGCCTGCCGATAGATTCCCGGGTTTCCGGAGAGATATTGCGGATTCTTTTCAGCAACTCGGACAATACCTGGTCTGCCGTCAAGATGCGAAGCAACAATCCGTTGCAGCCCGACATCACTCTGGTCGGGATGCTGCCCGGGATTCAGGAGGGGCAGGAGATTGAGGCGGAGGGGCGCTGGGAGCTTCACCCGGAGCATGGTCGGCAGTTCCGGGTGCAGAGTTTCAAGGCGATCCTTCCGGCCACTGAAAAGGGAATCATCCGGTACCTTTCCTCAGGGGTACTACCTGGCATTGGCAAAGTTTATGCTGAGCGGATCGTCAAAAAATTCGGTACGGAAACTCTGAATATTCTGGATAATTATTCGGAACGGCTCCATGAAGTGCCTGGCATCGGCAAGAAGCGGATAGCCGACATACGCGAGGCCTGGCATCAGCAAAACCAGCATCGCGAAAGCCTGGTTTTTCTCCAAGGGCTTGGCATTACGCCGGCTTATGCCAACCGGATTATCGCCCGATACAGCGATGTCGCCGCCGCAGAAGTCGTGCGCAGAAATCCTTATCGCCTGGCTTCCGAGATAGAAGGCATCGGATTCCTGACTGCCGACCGGATCGCGGCTCAACTCGGCATCGAAAAGAATAGTCCTTTGCGCTTGTGTGCCGGAGTCGTGCATACGCTGGAAGAGCTTGCCAATCGCGGCAATGTCTGCTGCCCGAAAGTCCTGTTGATTCCGGAGGTCGCCCGGATACTCGAAGTGCCGGAATCTGCCGCCGAGCTGGGCCTGGATACTGCTCTGGCGGAGAACAAGGTCAATGCCGTTTCCTTCGCGGACCCGGACTTGGCTTCCCCATTCATCTATCTGCGACGGCTGAAACAGGCCGAAGAGGAACTGGCCGAGGCTGTCAACCTGCTGCTAAATTCACCACTGCCGCCGGTTTCGGTGCCTTGGCAGAGACTGGGAAATGATTACTTGCGTCTCAATGCGCAGCAGAGGCAGGCTGTTCACTGGGCGCTGCAATATGGTTGTTCGATTGTCACCGGTGGTCCTGGCGTCGGTAAAACCACCGTCATTTCAGCGCTGGTTCGGGCAGGGAAAATGCTGCGATTGAAGATCAGCCTGGCAGCTCCGACTGGCCGCGCCGCGAAGCGGATGACCGAAGCGACTGGATACGATGCCTCAACGATACACCGTCTGCTGAAATGGGAACACGATCAGCGTGCATTTTATTATGGGCCAGAGCATAAGCTTCCATGTGATTTGCTGGTCGTTGATGAAATTTCCATGCTGGACATTAGTCTGGCCAACAATCTGTTCCGAGCGATTGCGCCAGGTACGCGGCTGGTTCTGGTTGGCGATAAAGATCAGCTGCCTTCAGTGGGACCGGGCACCGTCTTGCAGGATTTCATCAACTGCCGCCGTATTCCGGTCACTTTTCTGACGGAAATTTACCGCCAGGGGGAGGGCAGCCGGATCATCGTCAATGCCCATGCGGTCAATCAGGGCTATGCGCCTGATTTGAGACCGGTTCCCGCCGGCTATGCCAGCGATTTCTACTGGATCGAACAGGATGATCCCGATAAAATCGCAGGCTTGATTTCGCGGATGGTTTCCGACCGTATTCCGAAAGCCTTTGGTTATGATCCGATGAGTGAGGTGCAGGTATTGTCCCCGATGCGAAAAGGTGCCTGCGGTATTCTTGCGCTGAATACCCTGTTGCAGCAGGTACTCAATCCGCCGGACCCCGTCGAAAAGCCGGAAATCACCTTTGGCAACCGGCTTTTCCGGCTGGGGGATCGGGTGATGCAGACTTCCAACAATTATGACAAGGGGGTGTTTAACGGTGAAATGGGGCGCATCAGCTCCATGGATAAGAACTCGTTTTCGGTGCTTTTCGACCAGGGCGAGACGCAATATCAGCAGAATGAGGCCGACCAGCTTACGCTGGCATACGCAGTTACTGTGCACAAGTCCCAGGGCAGCGAATTCCCTGTGGTTATACTGCCCGTGCTGACCCAGCATTATGTCATGCTGCAAAGAAACCTCATCTATACCGGAATGACCCGAGCCAAAAAACTCCTGATCATGATCGGTACCCGAAAAGCCCTCGATATCGCAGTAGGCAACAATACACCACTCAAAAGACTATCACTGCTATCGAGAAGACTGAGCAACCAGCTTTAAAACCTAAAAACTTTTTTAGTACGGAGCTATTTGTGTATTGACAATATGCCGCAATGTGTTACATTATATTGCAATTGTAATACAAGGAGGATTCTATGGCTACTGCTAATCTAAGCGTTCGGGTTGATGCCGAATTGAAAAAAGACGTTGAGAGCTGCCTTGATGAAATTGGCATGAATATGTCAACGGCTATAAATATTTATTTGAAACAGATTGCAAAGCGCCGTGCGATCCCCTTTGCAGTAACAGCCAATCCGATTCCTAATGATGAAACCGACGCGGCCATTGAAGAAGGAGAACGGATTGCGTACGATCCTCATGTAAAAGGACACCGAGATATGAACAGCCTTATCCGGGACCTGAATTCATGAAATATGAGGTAAAATTCACCTCGAGGTTCAAGAAGGATTTCAAACTCCTTCAAAAGCGGAATATGAATCTCGAACGACTTTATACGGTCATTGAAATCCTTGCCGAAGGCTTGCCATTGCCGGAAGAATACCACGATCATCCACTTGCCGGAAATTACAAGGGTGCCAGAGAATGTCATATCCGACCGGATTGGCTGCTGATCTACAACCGCTACGAAGACATTCTCGTTTTGCAGTTATTGCGTACAGGTTCCCACAGCGACCTGTTTAAATAAGCAGGTAATGCCTCTTCTGTAGTACAGGGTTTAGGGGAATGGGGTGCGTAGTGCGTTGGGAACGGGTGCAGGG
>JAPXLT010000141.1:0-11724 GCA_033809415.1 Lentisphaeria bacterium | reverse complement strand
CGACATACCAGCCCAGGGCAACGCCCTGGGTCAGGGATCACACCATCGGCAAAGCCCTGTAAGGGCGCGACATAATCCCTGTCCAAAATTCTTGTGTGCCAAGATCGGCTTTACGGAGTTGAGTCGTCTGTGTGGTTACAAGGCGTTAAGTTAAGAGTATTGGGGTGGCAGGGTGCGGGGTGCGGGGTGCGGGGGGGCAGGGGGCAGGTTTAAAAGTAGCGCAACCGTCCCGGTTGTGAGGATGCGGGGGGGGCATCTGTATCCCGTCCGCCATATCCGCTGCGCACCCTTCCGTATCCGCCTCGCTCGCGCACGCGCGCGTATCTTATCGAGGGTGGGTTGCCCCCTGGGTGGGTGGGGCTGGATGATTTCTGAACCACGACGAAAACATAGTGCCGGAAAAACGGAATTTCAAGAAAAATCATAAGAAATCATACGGAAGCATAGAAAATGTGACTTGAAACATGGAAAACCCCGGGAAGTCATAACAATTCCTAATCCTGAAAATCTGCGTTTATCTGCGTAATCTGCGGATGAAAAAAAACCGACACCCTTTTTGGACACGGTTTACTTAACGCTTTGTAACCACACCGACGAAGAAGCAACTCCGTAAAGCCGACCTTGACGTTCTTGGTGCCTTGGCGGCTCAATGAAGAGGAACCAAGCAATTCTCCACACGACAGAAGGTAGGCACACGCCTCGGCGCTTATACCCCAACTAAAAAAGATTTAAATTTTGATTTGCATTTTGTATTTGTAGCGTTTACTGTATGATCATACGCCGATGTGTTATAGTGTGTTATCTGTGGTTTCGAGGTGTTTATGAGTGCGTTTGACATTGACAAGTTGGCGCAGCGTCTTTCTTCTTTTGAGGGCAACAACTATCTTTCCGGGGTTCCCCTTTACGAATGCATCCGCCGTGTCATGCATTCGATGATCCAGGAGGGTGAGTTGCCGGATGGCTGCCGTCTTCCTCCGGGCAAGGATTTGGCGCGCGGTCTTGGCGTCAATGCCCAGACTTTGGGCAAGGCCTTGAACGAATTGCGCAACAGTGGCCTGCTTGTCCGCCAGCGTGCGAAGGGCACGTTTGTCCGTGCAGCGGGTGCTGCTTCTAATGCTGCGGTGCCGGGCAGGGGCAATCAGGTTGGCGTGGTTTATGACACTGCCGCCCACAATACATTCCAGGCGGAGCTTTTTGTGACTTTGCACAACCATTTGGCCGCACAGGGGCTGGACATCCTCTTTGTCAGCTCTTCGATGCAGGCTGAGAAGCAATTTGCGGATGTCCAGGCGATGTTCCTGAATCCCAGTTGCTGCGGCTGCATCGTCTGGTCCATCATGAGTGAAGCGCAGGTGCGTGCCTTGCTGCAAAGCAAGCCGCGTCACTTCCCGCTGGTGATTTTGGACAAGGAATATCCCGGCATCCAGTATGACTGTGTGTGCTATGACGTGTTCGAGGCGGCGCGGGAGGCGGCGCAGTATCATATCGCACAGGGCTGCCAAAAGCTGCTTTTCCTGGCGCCCGAGCGTTGCCAGACGTTCTCGGATCCAAAAATCGCGGGTATTCAATCCGTGATAGGGGAACGTCCCCTTGACATCCTGTTCCATCGGTCCGGGGATGTTCTTGACCTCGAAAAATACCGACGGCATGCGGTGGTCACCATCAACTGTGAGTCCCTGCACTGGCTGTGCAGCCAATACCAGGCTGCCGGGCTGGACACAAGGAACTTGCCGCCCGTCGCCACATTTTGCACCGCGACCGATGTTTTGCCGCCCATGCCGGTGTTGCAACTGCTTTTTTCGCCCCGCACCCTGGGAGCCAAGGCTGTCGATGTGCTGCTGGCGCGCCTGCGTGGCGACACCAGTCAAAGGCTGTGCTTCCAGATTGGGCATTACGCCTGCACCCTGAAAAAAGCTAATGTCTTAGCAGTCTGAAGGCGTTTGTTTGTCAAGGAGGCAACAGTGCTTAGCCAAATCATGAAATCCGTTCTGCCGCTTTTGCTGTGCGGCGCCTGCTCTTTGTCAGCAGCCTTGGTGTTCCCCAATCCCAGCCTCGAGGAGGACGCCGATAACATCGGCTGTCCGGATGGTTGGAGCATACCCAAGGACACGGTGGTGAAGCTGGTGCGCGACAAGGTGACACACGGGGACAAGGCGGGCTGTTTCACCGACGGCTACATCCTGCTTTTCTGCGACCAGCAACAACCCGGACTGGCTGGGACGAAGCTGAACATCAGCTTCGACGCCGCCGGTATCGAAGGCGCCCAGCTGGGAGTGCGCATCGGGTACTATCGGGACGATGACGGCAAGTTGCTCTGGACGGATTCCGTGCTGACCTGGAACCGCAATCTGACAGAGGAATACAAGCGTATCGAGCTGGAGGTCACCCTGCCGGAAAATGTGGTCAAGGAACGCTTTTTCTTCGCAGTGTACAGGAGCAATAGAAAAGGCACCGTCTGGCTGGACAATTTCAACTTGGTTACAGGCAAGAAGTTGTCCGCCGATGACCGGAAGGCGATGAACAGACTGGGCAGGGACGTGGGGTATTGCGTTGCCAAGTTGCAGCAGGCCCAGCAGCGGAAACCTGGAAATGCCGTGCTGACGCAGGTGGACCAGGAACTCGATTTGCTGCAGAAAAGGCTCAAGGAAGAAGACGCCAGCTTGCTCCATGAGGCTGTGCCTGCTTTGCTGCAAGGAAGTTTGGCGCGGATCAACCAAGTGCTTGCCAAGGAGGAGGATTTCGCCCTATGGATCGAGGAGGCTTGCAAGCGCCAGGAACCCGACGAGATAATGTCGGAACAAAACGCCGCCGCAAATCCGCAGCTTGCGTTGCAGAATGAATATGTGGCGTTTGGAATCGGCCTGGCCAACTGCCGGAACCAAGTAGTGACCATTCCCGTGCGGCTCTCCGGATATGAAGGTTTTTCGGCGCGCATGCAGTTGCGCCGCCAGGTGTTCATGGAGAACTGGTATAAAAAGGAACAGGAGCTGACGGCGGACCCCATGCCTTTGCTGCCTGGCGGCGGGGGGGATTGGGAACTGCTGCTGCAGCCCGGCGAAACATGCAGGCTGTTCCTGCTTTTCAAAGTCAAGCCCGATGTGCAAGGCGATTTCACGATCCGGCTCGAAGCGGGGGCGAAGTGCCTTGACCTGCAGTTGCGGGTGCTGTCGCAGACCTTGCCCAAAGAACCCTTTTTCGCGAATTTCCAATGCATCTATCCGGACCTCGGGGTGGCTGGGCGACATCCTGCCATCGCCGCCAAAGACTTGGCGGAGCATTATACGACCGGCATCGAATTCCCCTTCCTGCCGAAGGTCGAGTTCAACGAGGACGGCACGTTGGCCAGGGAGGACTTTGCGCAGAGCGCCCAGGCGTCCTGGATGCTGGCCTACGCCAAGGAGAACATCCAGCTGGGGCTGTTCTGGCAGGGCAAGTATGCAAGATTCCCCCTGGCGGGCAAGGAGGAGTTCCTGCCTTATCAGGATGAGGCCGGAGAGCTGTTCCCGGTCTGGCGGACGGCCTATGCCACGCTGCTCGAGGCCTGGCTGAAATTCGCCGAAAGCAAGGGGGTGCCGGGCAAATGCTGGCTGAACTGGGGCATGGACGAGCTGGCCTCGCACGAGGACTTTGCCAACGCCCCCGGGCGGAAAGTCCGCCATGGCATTGAAGTGTACAAGCTCGGGCGGAAGGTTGCGCCGCAAATCCGGACGATGATAACTGCCGGGAATTATACGCTTCCCGCCGATGTCGCCGCATTCCTGCCATACATTGATGTCATTCTTCCGCACTGGCCAATGCCGGAAAAACTGGGGCGCTGGGCACCGCCGGATTTCTGCCCACGTGAACAGTTCTTCAACAAGACATTGCCTTTGCTTAAAGCCGAGCGCGAACGACGTGGTCTGATCATCTGGAGCTACAAAGTCGATGCCGGAAAACGTGAACCCGAGCTGAACGCCAGGGTCTACCCCGTGGCGGCCGTGGGGATCGGCTTCACCGGCGTGGGTTCCTGGGCCTACAATTGCGCCAGCGGCTCGACTTGGGATGATACCGATGGAAAAATCCTGGATTACATCTTTGTCTATGATGGCGAAGAAAAGCATCCGCTGAACCAGCAGTGCAATCCAACCGGGGAGAAGATTATCCCCTCCATCCGCTGGGAGGCCTTTCGCATGGGCATCCAGGACGCGAAAATCCTGCTTTGGCTGAAAGAGCACCTCGAGAAGCGACGCGGAGACTGCTCGCCGGAAATCGCCATGCGCATCGAGAAATGCCTCCGCATCGCGGAGGCATTCGGGCGCGACATGGATTACTCCTGGAATGACGCACTGGACTTGTCGCAGGAGCTGCGCAAGCTGCTGCAAGAAACCCGGGAAAAACGAAAATAAGCTTGGATGGACTGGTGACATAATCCATTTTTTAACAACGAAAAGACACGAAAAGACACGAAAAATTTTATAGGGTTTGTTGCTCTGACGGATAGGATTGCAAGCGAGTTCATGACTTGGCCGGAAATCCCTCGTCCATAAAACACAAAACACAATTTGATAGTAGTACACGGAGACAAACAAAAGGAGATAAAAAGCATGCATAGAGCGACTTTCATTCACAGACGTGGCACTCATTTCACATTGATCGAGCTTCTGGTCGTTATTGCGATTATTGCGATCCTGGCCTCGATGCTGTTGCCGGCCTTATCGAGTGCCCGCTACCAAGCGCGGAATATGCACTGTCGCAATAATTTCCGTCAATATGGCCTGGCATTGTCCATGTACACGGATGACAATGGCGGATATCTGGGGGCGCTTTTCCCGCATGGCGGGAGCATTTATTTCGGCAATGTCCCGAACAATGCTTGCTTCGAGTTGCTGTATTATCCTTATCTGCAGAGTGGTACCGTCAGCAAAGGCAAGGTCATGGTTTGTCCTGTGATACGTCAACGTGGCGCGAGTGATTTTTATGTATTACGGAATTGCACGATAGGCTGGAATTGCTGCAAGTTCGGCTGCAAAGGCGAAGAGCGCTGGCATACGACCCATGGGCAACTTTGCACCCCGCGCACCCTGTCCAAAGTGCGCCAGGCAAGCTGGGCATACGCCTTCAAAGACGTCTATGGCGCTGCCCATTTGACTGGAACCGCCAAGCAAGGCTGCACGGTCTCCTTTGTGGATGGGCATGTGGACTTCTGGCTTTACAACAGCCCACTGGCGAGTGTGCGGGGCTCGTATGGATATGACATCATCCCGGTGCCGCGGAACTGATCACACGGCATAATTAGCCCCCGTCCAAAAAGGTTTTAACCACAACCCACACAGACTAAACACGGACGGGACACGGACGGGACACGGACTAAACACGGACGGGACACGGACTAAACACGGACGGGACACGGACTAAACACGGACAACAAATCGGACGGATCAGCCGGATCATCCTGCCTCTTGCATACGGGAGCGTTCGAACGCGGTCGAGCGAATATCGATCACAACCGGGGACGGTTGCGCTACTTTAAACCGTATGCGAGCTCATCCGTCGAAGCAACACCCCCTATAAAAATTTTCGTGCCTTTTCGTGTCTTTTCGTTGTTAAAAAATTAATGTTTTTAGAAAGGTTCGGGAACATGCGCAATTTTACCTTGGAAATCATGCAGACATCGGAATTGGTCACGTTTACGGGCCGGCAATTCAGGCTGGTCTTCAGCCGTGTCCGCGGAAAGTGGACGGAACTGCATTTGCGGAATGGCCGGGAGTGGGTCTCCGCATTGGCACCTGGTGGTTGCATCGGAGATGATTTGGAGATGCCGGTGCTGGATTGCCAAGTGCAGAAAACGGGGGATGACAGTGCACTTTTGCAGGTCACCCGGCAGGATGACTTCTTCAAGGTCACGGACCAGTATGAAATCTACGGCAGCGGCTGGGTGGTCTGCAACAGCAGTTGGGAAGTTCTTGCCGAACGGGCGCTTTTCCCGCAATTGCAGGTCGGAATGCTCTTGGACGAAGCTGCTGTCTTCCAGCATGCCTTCCGCAGCAAGTTTGTGAATAATGACCAGGACGAGCGGGAAAGCATACGGGGGATGGCCATCGATTTCAGCGTGGATAGCAGACCGGTGACTCATAGCCTGAATTTCCTGCTGGAAAAAGTGACCATGGACATCGATGGGCGTCCTTGCCGGAAAATCCTTGAGCAGCAAGGGGATCGGCGCTTCTGGGGCTGGAAACTCTCCTCGGGCTGGCGTTATCCGCATGCCAGGGGCTTCTGCTACCGAAACCGCTGGGCTTTCAGCATGTCGGGACTCGATTTCGAGCCAAGCCCCGTGCGCGGACAAAGGATTTACCATTTCTATGGAACATCCATACCGTATCCGGATGAGCAACTCATTGATGAAATGGCCGAATACGGCGCGTCCATCCTGGTGCTGCATAATTCTTGGAGGCATATTAGCGGCATGTATCCCCTCTCGGAAAACGAACTCAAACGTGTGGTCGAGCAATGCCATCGCAAGGGAATCAAAGTCCTGCCCTATTGCACGCCAAATCTGATTGCGCAGAAGGACCCCGCGTTCAGCCGATTGAGCGAATGCCGCACGGAGTGCCTAAATATCTGGGTGGCAGCCAAAACCAACCAGCTGACCAATTATACGCCATCATGGGAGGAATGGGACTGCGACGAGCTTTGCCTGCGCTGCCCGGAGGCCTTTGACTATGTTTTGTCATCCATGCTGTCCTGTGTCCGGCAGTACGGTCTGGATGGCCTGTACATGGATTTCGCCTGGCCGGCGCAGGGACTCTGCAATGACGAACGGCATGGCCATGACCGGGGGCTGTTCAACTTCTATGATTATTTCCGCCTGACCCGGGCCTTGCGCCAGGGACTCGGTGGCGATAAAATCATGATTGGGCATGGCGGCGGCTTTATTATTGCCACAGATATGCTGGAAGGCTTTGACGCCTGTCTGACTGGCGAGGCACAGGTGAAAATGAATCCTGAGACGCTGGGATGCCAGTTCGGATGCGCACCAACCCTGTGGACAATACAGCGCTCGAAAGGGGAGATTTTCCGCTCTGCCAGGACCATCGAGGAATCGGTGCGCGAGGGGGTCACGATTCACTACGGGGTCGGCATCGGCGGCAAGGCAGTCATCGCCACGATGGATCCGGCGCATCACCGTGAGCTGCTCGCTCTGTGGCAGATGTACCGTGCCTTCCCGGTCGAAAGCGCCCGCTTCTATAATTATTTGCATCCGACACCGGCGGTCGAGCTGGATAATCCCGAAGTCTTCTACAGCCTGTATGCCAATGACAAGGGGCAGGCGCTACTGCTCTTGGCCAATGCCGGCGGCGAAATGGCCAACGCTTTCCCATGCGTCGGCGTGAACGTGCAACTGCGCACGGGCGACATCGGCTTGAGCGACAGCCTGCAGTGTGTGCCGCTGCGCGGCAGCGACTACCAGACATTCCGGATCGGGGAACCTTTCATTGTCGAGAAGGGGAGTCTGAACGTACCGGAAATCGCCTTGCATGAATTCCTGGGCTTTGTGCTGTTCGAGGCAGGGAATCCACCACAGGAGCTGTTCGAGCTTGGAAAGCACTTGGATACCCGCTGGGATAGGCTGCCCGGATTGCTTGCGGCCAAGCAGAAAAGGCTGCATCAGCAGGATGCGCTGCTGCTGCAGTTCAGCAAGGACCCCCTGGCAGGGAGCAATATCTCCTATGAAGAATTTACCCGAGGACGCTCGGCTGAATAGCAGCTTTGCACCGTACCTCAGGGCTTTTTCAGTTCAATACTCGTTACTTAAGATTTTTTAACCACGAAATACACGAAAAAGTACGAAATTTTTCGTGTCCGTTCGTGTCTTTCGTGGTTAAAAAACTGTCTTATGTTTTATTCGCGGAAGTTATTTTTGATTAGGTTTTCGAAGGTATCTCCGAGGAGTTCCTTGCGCCATCCATGCATCAGGGGGTGTTGCTGCCAAGTACGGTTTTCTGCGGCCTGGATGATCGAGCTGATTTCCCGTCGCGGGGCAACCAGCGCCGGATCAATGCTGCGGGCTTCACTGCGTTTCTTTACCAGCGTCTGCAACCGGCTGACACGCTTGCGGTAGACTTGCAATGAAATGTTCATTTCCGGGATTGATGGACATTCGTCCAGAGGAACCATCTGCCCGCGCTTAACTGCTTCGAGAATCTGTTCCCCATATTTGTGAATATTTTTTGGCCAGAACTCGGGAATTTTCCGCAAGTCTGAGATTTCGTCAGGTTGCAAGTTGGTGATTGCCAGCAGCTGATCATCCTTCAGAATCCGCGGTCGTGGCTTGTCCAGTTGCCGGGCGGTAGTTTCACGCCAGGCGGCAAGTTCGCGAAGAATCGCCAGGCGGCGTGGATCAAGACTGCCGCTGCCGCCGATGCGCCGCCAGCAGTTTTCCGGTTCCTCCTGCTGATAAAAATCAGGGTGCGAAAACATCTGCATTTCTTCGTTGAACCAGTCCCAGTTGCCGAGGTCTTTGATGCGGCATTGCAGGTGGTTGGCTACTTCCGGGAGGAGCATGACGTCTTCTGCGGCATACTGCAATTGGCGGTCGCTGAGTGGGCGTTGCAGCCAGTCGCTGCGCGTCTCGCTTTTAGCCAGTGTGATTTGCAGCAATTCCGTCAAAAGTTTATTCAGCGAGCACCCTAGGCCAAGTCCGCAAAAGGCCGCCGCCAGGCGAGTATCAAAAATCGCTGTCGGCAATGCCTCGCCGCACCAGCGTCGAAGAATTGGCAGGTCACTGGGCGCCTCATGCAGAATTTTGCGGACATTATGATTTTCGAGCAGAGCCTTCAGCGGGGTGGTGTCGCTGATCGTCAAGGGATCGATCAGGGCACAATGCTCCCGATCCCAGGAAAGCTGTATCAAAGCCAGACGCGGATAAAAAGTGCTACTCCAAATAAATTCGGTATCCAGTGCAATCCTGGAATATTGTGCGGCTTGCCGACAAAGCTGGGCAAAATCCGCATCGTTATCAATCCATAGTGACATTCATGGGCTTTTCTGATTGCTTAAGCAATCTCTCCGGTGATTGATTCACCGGTTGAATGATTTGAAGGGTTCCTGAGGGGCTTTCGGCGCATCCGCGAAACACTCGCGCAAATGCGCAATGCCCGTGCGGATCTCATCCGCGATCTGATCTTTTTCCGAATACATTTCTTCGAAAGAGAGCCAAGGATCGAGTCCGGCGCAGTTCAGGGCGAAGAAGACTTCCTGATAATCGACCAGCCCCTGATCGAGTGCGCACTTTTCGGGGAACCAGACTTTGCGTTCCCGGTTGCCGGGAAGGGTTTTCATGGTCGTTTGCCAGCGGACATTTTTGATATGCAGATAGGCCATATAGGCACCAATGACCTCGACTGCGCCGCGTGGGCGGACAAAGCCTTCGATGTATGTGTTGGCGGGATCGTAGATGATTCCGAAAACTTCGGGATCAAGCCCCTTTAAGAGGAAATGAGCCGCCACTGGGGAAGCAAAGATCGACGAGCCGTGTGTTTCCATCACGTAACGCAAGCCGAATTGCCGCCCGATGGGTTCGAGGCGTTCGAGGCCGTCTCGAGTCATTTTGATCAGGTCATCATAACGGTCCGGTTGATGCAAAGCCTCCTCATAGTCCCAGGCATACCAGGGATGCGCCACCCGCAGCATCCGCACCCCGGTTTTTGCCACGGGTTCACTCCAGCGCAGAATCTCCTCCGTTTTGAAGAGTTTCCCTCCGTTGATGAAGGAAATGACTTCGAGTCCGGCGTCATCGCTGAGCTGTTTCATCTCTTTGCAGTCCGCCTCGATGGTATCGAGTCCATTGAGGCCCCACTCGATGCCGCCGGCACCGACCTGCCGTATCAATTCGACGATTTCACGGTTGTTGAATTTCTTGCGCAGGGAATTGGTATTGACTGCAATTTTCATCGCTGGCTCGCTTGCTTTTCGGGTGAAACGTCAGGGGGGAACCGAGTTTTTTTTGTTTTTTTTTGAACAACGAAATGCACGAAAAACCACGAAATTTTCCGCGCTTTCCGTGCTTTCCGTGGACAAAAAATGGGTGTGCGTCAGCCCACGCCAAGTTACTGGACATTCAGTTTAGGCATTTTTTCGAGCACGATTTTTTCTGCTTCGAGGCTCCAGAGTCCGTTGTTGCGTGCGCAGACATCGGCCAGTTCCGCGAAGACATCGTTGGTTTTGCCTAGTTCATGCAGATCGGCGATAGCCGTCAGCGGGAAATCCATGTGTGTGTAGATCAATTTTTTGCCGCCGGGGATATTGGGCAGATTCAGCGTGGTGTCTTTTGCCGCAGTCAACCCTCCGACATGGGTGATCATCATCGCGGGATTAATGGCACCTTTGCCCATCAGATCAAGAGCCTCCCGGATATCGTCGGTGGTGCCGCCGGAGGTGCCGACCAGATGCGTTCCGGCATAATGGACATTGTAGAAATTGAATTTGGCGGTGAAGGCAGGGTCTGTCGGACCGGCAAAGAAGTTCAGGCAACCATCCCGTCCGAGGATGGCGTCACCCTGTTCGACGACTGCTGCCACCGGCGCCATGACAAAGACGTCGTGATAGCCGTTGCCATCAGTCAGAGCCATCAAATCCTGCACGGCAGTGGGAGTCTTGGTGTTCAGATAGACCAGCTTGACGCCGTGCTGCTGCGCATCTTCCGGAGTCAGAATGGACTTCGCGCGATCCAGCCGGGCCTGGTCAATATCAGTTGCCACTAGCAGTTTGGGGCGCCGTGGGCCATGCACCAGGTAGTCGATCAGGCCAAGTCCCATCGGCCCGGCAGCGGCCAGGCAGGCGCAGTTGCCGCCCTCGATGATTTCCATGTCGTGGTGATAGGAACCCGGCTTGATATGATACTGGGCATGACAGGCGCCGATCAGGCAGCTCATCGGCTCGCTCAAGGAAGCCATGAAGAAGGCGTCTCCTGTGTAATTGAGCAGGCAGTTCATCTCCATGACGCAAGAGGGAATGCGCACATATGTCGCAGCGCCGCCGATGGTTGGGAAGGAGTAGCCCGGTGCATCGAGCGAACCCTTGTACATCAGTGCCGGCTGAATCCCGAAATGATCGCCCGGCTTGAATTGATCCTGCCACTTTTTGCCGACTTCCAGAATCCGCCCGGCAAACTCATGCCCGATGATCGGCGGGTTGGTCGCGCAGTCTTTAGGAACCCGCTTATGGTCAGCGCCTTGTTTGGCGGCTTTGTAACTGGACATGCAGATTGAATCGCTGACAACTTCAGCAATGATCCCATCATCCCCGCAAGGCGGCAATTCAAAAGTCTCCAAACGCAAATCTTCTTTGCCGTAAAGGCGCAATGCAGTTGTTTTCATGTGTTTCTCCTCGATAGGACATATGGATAGGGAATACAAGCAAAATGTAATGCAAAATTACGATAATTCAAGAGAACACATGGCCGGGCATTGCCAGGGTTGCGTGGTAATGGGTGGCGAGTAGCGAATGGCGTAAGAAGGAGGGCAGGTTTAAAAGGTGGCGCAACCGTCCCGGTTGTGAAGTGCCGGGGCAAGGGGCGTCTGTGTCTCGCCCACCCTGCATCCTGCACCCCGCACCCTGCACCCTGCACCCTGCACCCTGTCCCCCGCACCCTGCCCCCTGCCCCCTGCACCCTGTCCCCCGCACCCCGCACCCCGCCCCCTGCCCCCTGCACCCTGCCCCCTGCACCCTGTCCCCTGCCCCCTGCAC
>JAPXLT010000140.1:0-11747 GCA_033809415.1 Lentisphaeria bacterium | reverse complement strand
AATCAAGTCGTTGGGACGCCCCGGCAATTTTTTGTCCTTGTCACCAAAAACGAAGCTGGCAAACACTTTTTTGACTGCCTGCAAGCGGTTCATGCGCTGGTTGTCATATTCCATCTCCTGAGTCATTGACGAGGAACGGTCCAGCACCATCTGGATGGCAATGCCCTGGCTGGCATCGTGAATCTGCTCGCGACCAGCCTGCGGACGTGCCAGCGCCAGACCGAGCAGCAGCCAGGCCAGCAGGCGCAAAGCGCTGGGCAACCAGGCAAAACGCAAACGCCAGGAACGTGCGACGCGGTGCGCATTGGACAAGCTCGAAAAGCCGACGGCAGCACGTTTGCGTTTGCGCCAGCGCTGCCAGCCGAAGTACAGCAACGGCAGCAGCAGACTCAACAGAGCCCATGGGGTCTCAAAACGGAACATTCAAAAAAACTCCTGAATTTTTTAACCACGAAATACACGAAAAGGCACGAAAATTTTCTATGGGGTTGCTGCTTTGACGGATGAAATGGCATGTGGAATTGCGGTTTGGTTTGTTGCTTTCTCCGATTGCTTGGCGGTTGGTTCCTCGTCATTGAACCGCCAAGACGCCAAGAACGCCAAGGTCGGCTTTACGGAGTTGAGTCGTCTGTGTGGTTACAAAGCGTTAAGTTAAGAGTATTGCCCTGCACCCTGCACCCTGTCCCCTGCACCCTGTCCCCTGCACCCTGTCCCCTGCACCCTGTCCCCTGCACCCTGTCCCCTGCACCCTGCACCCTGCACCCTGCACCCTTAGACCGTTTGATTGATGAAGGTTTTACAGGCGTCGAAGGTGTTTTGGATTTCGCTTTTATCGGGTTGATGTTCAGCAAACTTGACCATATCGCAATGCGTGAGGAAGTTCTGCAGCAGTTTCTGGTGAGTTTTCAGCAGAGACTGATCCCGAGTCAGGATGTCAAGAAATTCTTCTGTGGTGAGTTCCGGTGCCTGGATATGGAATCGCTCCTCGATATAGATACGCAGGATGGCGGAGATGTGCAGATAAAAAAGCTTGAACTCATTTTTGCCGACAAAATCTTCGTCAATCAGCTTCTGCAAAGCCGCAAAAGCTTTTACATGCGGAGGAATCGGCGGCGTCTCGATCTGCTTTTTGCGCTTCCGGAAATAGGGGAATAATCCAGCCGCCAGCAGTAGTACGGCGATAGTTCCGATAGTGTAATAGATGTAATTTTGCTTGCGTTTTGAGATCAGCGATTGGGCGGGTTCGAGACCGCTTTCCGTATCGATATCGAGTTCGTCCCAGAATTCCGGCGGTGGCAATTGAACGGTGATCGAGAATGGTTCTGTTTCCAGTTCGTGGATTTTGCCGTTGTCGCCATTTTCACGGAAGATTCCCTTGACTGTTGGGATTTCATAGGTTTCGGCAAAGAGTGGTTCGAGGACATAGGATCGCGCATAGAGAATGGTTTTTCGGTCAGTGATGCGGACTGGCTCCGTTTTGTAGTCGACAATGCCAAAGGGTTCGAGTCCTTCACCGAATTTTGGAAATTCGAAGCTGTAGTCTTCGGGCGCTTCAGCGGAGAAAGTCAGGGTCAGCTGATCGCTGAGACCCAGCGTGTCGCGGTCGGTGGTGATCCGGAAGCTTAACGGACCGCGAACGACTTCAGCCTTCAGCAGAGGTTCCGAAACGGATTGCTCCGCATCCTTTGCCGGATTTTTCCGGCAGGAGGTGAGCATTAGACCGACCATCAGGATCAGTAGAATTTTGCAAAATTTTGCACGCATGAACGGTATCATGGGGTATTAGGTTGGTAAGGCGTCAGGGCAAGTGGGAAATTCTTTTTGAACAACGAAATGCACGAAAAGACCCGAAAAAAATTCATGGGAAGTCGGCTTTGAATGCTAGAATGCGTCGTATTTCCCATGAATTTTTTTCGTGTCCATTAGTGTTTTTTGTTGTAAAAAATTCCCATTTCCACTTATTTTCACTGACGTATTGCGTCAGGTTGCTGTTGTCGAGCGGGAGGTGCCGGCAGTTTCGATGAATGGAAAACGACGTCGTATTTGTCGATCAGGCCGGCAAAAAACTTTTCTTGAGCCTGTTGCCGCTTTTGTGACTGCAACTGGGTACGGATTTGCGCCTCGACTTCACTGAAAGGCTGGACTTTGTCTTCTTTCTTGAATTCATCTGTATGACTGTCATAGTAGGACTGCAATTCCGCTTGAGTGACTTCCGTGACCGGTAATGAACTCAGCAGATTCTGTTCGAGGAATTGGCGCTCGGATAGTCGCATGAAGGCGATGAATTCCGGTTTTTCCGCCAGTTTTCTCTCGCGTGCTTCGCGATAGAGCAACTCACGCAGGACAAACTGCTGGAACTGTTCCGCAAAGATGGCTGGATCACGCAGTCTTTCCAGCATTGCTTTTTTGCGTTTTTGCAGCTCGCCAGGTTCCAGGCCGCCGCCCAGCATGCCGAGCGAGGCCTCGACTTGTTCCTGCAAGGCGCGTTCCCAGTCTGCACGAGTGATTTTCCAGGTACCGATTTCCGCCAGGGTTTCGCTGTCCGGGGTTTTGGCGGTGCCATCCGGGGCGAGGTCGGTGCGCTGTTCGAGATCGCGTCGGGCGGCCATGAACAAGCCCAGGTTCTCGAGGCATTCTTGCGTGCGCCGGGCAATTTCATTTTCGAGAAGATCGACTTTGCAGAGTGCCTGCGAGCGTGCGAAGCTGGCGACCGCTTCCGCATAGAGCCGGCCCTGCTGCTGGATGGTGCCGATGCGATACCAGAGTTTGGCCGCTTTTTCAGCATCCGGATTGGTCATTTCGAGATATTGCTGCCAAGTCGCTGCCGCCGGCTCGGCCAGCTCGAGGTTTTCAAGCTTCTGGGCTAATTCGAGAACCTGTTCTTCGGTCAGCTGATGCCGGGAAACAGTTTTGCCCGGCTGTCGCAGTTGCCAGAGGATTGCAACCAGCAGAATCAGGATCAGTACCGGCATTATCCAAGCGATACACCTTTTCCCACCAGTACGAGCAGGCTTAGACTGTACATCACTGAGATCAAAATTATATTCAGACATGAAAACTCCCGTAATTTTCGTGCATTTTCGTGGTTTTCGTTGTTAAAAAAATCTATTTACGCAAGCGTTCGCGTCGTCGGAAGAATGCGGCAAGTGCATTTTGGTAATCCTGA
The DNA here is from genome assembly GCA_033809415.1 of Lentisphaeria bacterium. Taxonomy (GTDB): domain Bacteria; phylum Verrucomicrobiota; class Lentisphaeria; order Oligosphaerales; family Oligosphaeraceae; genus JAQVUB01. The sequence continues at coordinate 8,581 of JAPXLT010000140.1, read as the reverse complement.
TCCGTTCTCAAATCGAGTTGATCAATTCCCATCGAGCGGAAAGCGGAGTGCAGGGTATTCTGGCGCTGTTCAGCTAGTCGCGCATACTCTTTTCGGACTTGTGCACTGCCCGTATCAATCAGCAGGCATTCGCCAGTTTCCGCATCTTCGAGTTCCAGCAGGCCGACATCCGGCAGGCTCTGTTCCCGTGCATCACTGACTGATACCGCAATCAGATCGTGGCGCCGGCTTAATATCCGCAGGGGCTTCTCGAAGTCCTCGCTGAGAAAATCCGAGATCAGAAAGACGACGGCCCTTTTGCGAATGACTTTGCCAAGGAAATCGAGAGCATTTGCAATATTGGTTTCTTTTCCGCTGGGGATGAAACCGAGTACTTCCCGGATGATGCGCATTGCATGGGTGATCCCTTTGGCCGGTGTGATGAAACGTTCGATTTGGTCGGTGAACAGGATCAGGCCGACTTTGTCATTGCTTTTGACTGCGGAAAATGAGAGCAGGGCGCATAGTTCGGCGGCCAGATCATTTTTAGAACGCGAAGACGAACCAAACTGGCCGGATGCGGAAAGATCGACCACAAACAGCACAGTCAGTTCCCGTTCTTCATGGAAGCGTTTGACAAAGGGGCGTCCCTGGCGGGCGGTGACGTTCCAGTCAATCGAGCGCACTTCATCGCCGGGCTGGTATTCGCGGACCTCATCAAACTCCATGCCGGCACCACGAAACGCACTCTTGTATTCGCCGGCCATCACATCATTGACCGTCTTGTTCGTGCGTATCTGGATATAACGGATTTTTTTGGCTAGCTCTTTTGGAATCATAGCAGATAGTAGCAAAATTGTAGTGCCTTTACAAGGCACTGCCTTTGAGGAGATTCTCCATCCCAGGGGTTAAGCATGGTTAAGCAGCTACGGCGCAGATTGTTATGACGATCAAGCCGATCCGGCTAATCTGTTCGATCTGTTGTCCGTGTCCCGTCCGTGTCCCGTCCGTGTCCCGTCCGTGTCCCGTCCGTGTCCCGTCCGTGTCCCGTCCGTGTCCCGTCCGTGTCCCGTCCGTGTCTTTTCGTTGTTAAAAAATCATGGTACTTTAACGGAATTCAGGATTTGTTGGATGAGGTCTTCGGAGGTCTTTTCTTCGGCCTCGGCTTCATAGCTGAGGATTACCCGGTGACGCAGCACATCCATTGCCACGGATTTGACATCCTGCGGAGTGACGTAGCCTCGACCTTCGAGCAGCGCATGACCTTTTGCAGCCATGCACAAAAAAATCGTTGCGCGCGGTGAGGCACCGTACTGAATCATATCCTCGATCGCTTCCAGACCATAATCGGACGGGTTCCGTGTGGCATCTACCAAGTTGACAATGTATTCTTCAATTTTTTGATCCATGAAGATATCGTCAGCGAGTTCACGCAAGCGGGTGACTTCTGCAGGGGAGACGATTGGCTGCACCTCGATATCGGGTTTGGAAGAGGCCATGCGGCGGAGAATTTTGAGTTCGTCTTCTTTGCCGGGATAATCGACCTTGAGCTTGAACATGAAGCGGTCCACCTGGGCTTCCGGCAGCGGATAAGTGCCCTCCTGCTCGACTGGATTCTGGGTGGCCAGCACTAAAAATGGTTCTTCCAGCTTAAAGGTTTCGTCGCCGATGGTGACTTGGCGTTCCTGCATCGCTTCGAGCAGTGCGCTTTGCACTTTGGCGGGTGCCCGGTTAATTTCATCAGCTAGAATCAGGTTGGCAAAAATCGGACCTTTTTTAATGCTGAAATCGCCGGATTTGGGATTGTAGATGAGGGTGCCGACGACGTCAGCGGGCAGCAAGTCAGGTGTAAATTGAATGCGGTGAAACGTGGCTTGGATACATTTTGCCAGTGTCGTGACAGTGAGGGTCTTGGCGAGGCCTGGCACCCCCTCGATGAGCACATGGTTATTGCATAACAGAGCCAGTAAAAGACGGTCGATTAATTGCTCCTGACCGACAATTACACGCCCGATCTCGACGCGGATTTTTTCCAGAAGGACGGCTTCTTTAGCGACTCGTTCGCCGATCTGCTTGACATCAACGGCCATTGATTTCTCCTTGAATTGCTTGCGCGGACTGACCACCCGCAACCCACACGGACTTTACACGAACTTTACACGGACTTTACACGGACGGCAGATCGGACGGATCAGCCGGATCAGCGATGTTGGAATTAGCCCTGAAAGGGCGTGACATACCAGCCCAGGGCAACGCCCTGGGTCCGGATTCCCCCACCACAACATAAGCCCTGAAAGGGCGCGAAATAATCCCTATCCAGCATGGAAATTTTGTATGGGTTGTTGCTTTGACGGATGAACTTTCTCGTTCTCTGGCAAAATCCTCATGGTTGGGTCGGCTTTTACGGGGTTGAGTTGACATGGTTAAAAAAAAGTATTGTTTCAATACTGCAATTTAGACTGATAAAGTTTGTGGTAGTTCCAGGGTTTCAGCGTAATTTGCGGTCATAATTGAACAAAAACGGAGTTTTTTCGAGGGTGCTCAAGTCCCGGTCGGGGTCTGGAGATGCCTCGAGGTCAACGATGAGATGGGCTGTCCGCACTTTCGGATTTTTCAGCAGGCGCCAGTCAAAGGGCTGTTCCGGGCGCAGGACAGTCAATGGGCCTTCCCGTCTTGGGCAAAGGGTGATATTGCGTGCATCGGTGAAGGAGCGTGCGTGTTCCGGTGCGTAGTTTTCCGGCAGTTCGACTCTGGTTTGCATCAGGGGTGGTCTGGCAAAAACGCACAGAGACAGGGGAGTCGCGGCTTTCTCGCAGAGGTCCTCGAGTTGGCTCGAGTCGATTTCACAGGAGATCGTGGCGCTTCGGCAACCCTGCTTTTCGAGGAAGCGTGCCGCATTGGCATTGAGTATGGCTAGTCCGGGGCCGGCTTCCATGGCAACATCTGCTTCCCGAGCCAGAAACCAAGTGTCCCAGGAATTGACTTCAACGGTCAAGTCGGCTTTGCGGGCAAACGCCAGTAGTCTGCGGCATGGCGTAAGCTGATCTTCATAAAGGACTTGCGGCAAGGCTATGGCAGCCAGACATGGAGCGAGTTCTTCAAGAAGGACAGGCAAATCCTGATCGTCAGTACTCGGAATACAGGAGAAGATTATGCTGACAGGGTGATTTCGGGCATAATTCCGGAACCAGGGCAGTTCGCTTATGCCTATGCGGATGCGATCCGGGGTGTCGCCGAGCGTAAGGTGGTTTTTCCGGCAGCGAGGTGTGCTTTGTTCGAGGAAAGCGTTGAGTTCCGCTGGAAGATTGATGCGGACGGTTCCTTCGGCTTCTTTTCCGGCTCGACGCAGAAAGTCGTTGAGGGCATCCTGCACAGTTTTCTGGCAACGGCGCGGCAAAAGTTTTTCCCGGAGTTCATCCGGACAGGTAATTTCCATGGTCGGGCTGCCGGGTTGGCTCGAGAGGGCATCGAGCATGGCCTGTATGGAGATGGCGCGTTTTGGAGAGGTGATGCGCTGCGGCGGTATGCGCAGGGTCTCTTCCCGCTCGTTCCTGTTGAAATCCCAGAAAACCGATTGGCGTTCATCACTCCGCAGAGTCAGGCGCAGACAATTGCGCTTAACCGGCGCCGGATCAGTAGTGGGAATGGGGAGACCTGCCGGACGTCCTGATTCGCCGGTGATATTGCTGCGGATTCCGGAGAAGAAGGCGCTGCTCAGCTGGCGACCGCTGTAGGCGCCCAGTTCGGCAGCTTGCGTCTCGAGGGTGTTCTTGTCCAAGATGCCTTCCCGTGCCTGGCGATATAAAGTGACGGCCTGCCTAACCCAGGCGGGGGATTTCAGGCGTCCCTCGATTTTGAGGGAATGAACCCCGCAGGCCGCCAATTCAGGCAGGCGGTCGGCGAGGCAGAGATCAAACATGGACAGGGGGCGCTCCGGATCGCTTTCCGGCAGTTTCCATGGCACCCGGCATGGGCTGGTGCAGGAACCGCGGTTGCCACTGCGTCCGCCACCCCAGCTCGATAGCAGGCAGCGCCCGGAACAGCTGAAGCAAAGAGCGCCCTGGACAAAAACCTCGATCTCGACATCCGAGGCACTCGAGGCAGCCTGAATTTCTGCGGCGGTCAACTCGCGTGCGAGGACGACCCGTTTCAGCCCCAGCGATTTTGCCGCCAGCATTCCAGCCGAGCTGCTGATGGCGGCTTGCGTACTGAAGTGGAAATCCAGTTCCGGGAAAAAGGGGATCAGTTCGAGCAGGGCGGCATCCCGGATCAGGACAGCGTCAACTTTCGCTTGGCGAGCCGCTTCGAGTGAGCGTGCCGCCAAGCCGATTTCCCGTTGAGCCAGATCAATATTCAGGGTCAGATAGGCGCGGACATTATGCTGATGCAGGTAAGCGACGGTATCGGCAAGTTCTTCCTGGGCAAAATTGCTGGCACCCTGCCGCGCATTAAGCTTTTTCAGCCCGAAATAAACCGCATCCGCACCCGCAGCGACTGCAGCCTCCAGCTCGAGGCGCCCGCCGGCAGGCGCAAGTATCTCTAACTTTTCATTCACGTGCAATAGTTCCTCAGGATATATTGTAAGTTTTGGCAACTGCTTAAAGATAATGCCATATTAAAATTTATTCTTAACTTGACGTGGCATATACAAACTTTTTGGACGCGGTCTACGTACGTACAAATTGTATTTTTTGTTTGACAAGCAGAATAAGGCATGTTAATGTTTGCATAATGCAATAGAAAGCAGGTTTCAGGATGCTGTTGGAACTTGGAAAGTCCAAATACGGGAATTGGCGTCCGGCTTGAAAAGCGCCGCAGTTTTCACCATTCGATAAAACCTTGCGAACATCAGCTCGCAAACTTTGAACTGGAGGAGTAATTTTATGTTGTCACGTGTTTGTCTTCAGGTGCGTCTGTCGAATCCGTCTGCCGGGAATGGCGGACGCCAACGTTTTTCGAACTCAGTAATGAGGCTAACCTTGGCTTTGAGCTTGATCCTATGCTTGGGTGGGGCGACTGCGGTTCGTTCCCAGTCAGTTGTCGCCAACGACAACATCATCTGGCAGTGCGACTTCGGTTCTTTTGATCAGGCAACCTGGAAGTGGATTCGCTGCAATCCCGAAGTCGTTGACGGAGCCTTGCGCTTGCAAGTCGAACCGAACGCGTCTGGCAACTACTCCTCCTTCCATACCTACGTGCCAGCCGCGCCAGCCGAGGCGTTCCTGCAAGTCCAGATGGGCGAGCTGGAAAACGCCAGCGCCAAGCCCTGGGTGCGCAATGCCAGTACCAACGGTGCTCTTTTTGGGCATCTGTTCGTCGGCTGGAATACATTCTCCATGCATCGCAGCGCCGGTCGGAGTTTTGCGCTGGCTTTTGCTCAGCTGGGGAGTCGCCAGGAGATTGGCCCCTGGGTCGACTATCGGCAGGCTCGCATTGTGCGCAGGCCGACCAACGGCTTGGTAGTCACGGTCGAGGGCAAGAGCAACGACGAAACCATCCAGGTGGGCGACCAGCTGCTTTTTCAGTATTTTGCTGAGGCAGACCTGGGCGACGCTGTCTTGGCGGCCGATTGTTTCCTGTATCCACAAATGATCGAATACCGTTGCCAGGCTGATACGCCTATCGTGCTGAAGTCAAGCGACGCTGACCCGCTGGTCTATTCGGCCCGGGTTAAGATCGACGAGCAGGCCTTGAGCGTCGGCGTGGCTGAGAAGGCCGTGCTGATGGCAGCGGTCAAGGTACTTGGCAGCTATTCCTATTATGCTTTGCCGCACCAGCTTGACATCAAGACAGCGCAGGCCATCCCCAAAGCCTTGGTCGAGGCCGGCAACTTGCAGACGCGCAAGGACCGCCAACTCTGGTTTGACCTGACCACAGGCAATAACCTGGCCTTGGGCAAGAGGCTCCAGCTGGTGCCACCGCCGGATTACCACCTGACCAAGGATGAGAATGACGGCCTGGATTTGACTGACGGCAAGTTGACCAGCCGCAGCGATGACAAGGTCTGGTTTGACCGCAAGGCCGTTGGATGGTACTTCGGCAATGGCGAGGCGTTCATTAAGCTTGACCTGGGAAAACCAGAAAAACTCGACCGGGTGGTGATTCGTTGCTTAGGCGGCACCGTCGGCAACTTCAAGTTTCCAAGCGCCTTGGCAGCATACGTTTCGCGAGATGGGAAGACATACCATCTGGCGCGGAGCATGCAGAAGCTGATGCCCGGCGAAAGCGACCAGAGCGACTTTGTCAACAGCTATTATATCGAGGAGCAGGGCAGCGTGTATTCGACCAGGATGTATCCCTTTGCGCTCGGCATCCAAGCCGAAGCCCGCTATCTCATCCTGAAGATTATCGGCGCCAGCGGCAGCATTTTCTCAGACGAGATGGCAGTCCTGGAAGCGCAGACGATTGGCCCTGATTTCAATGCGGCGTACCAATCTCCGGGCGAGGAAATTCCCTTGGAAGGACTTCTGGTCCGAACCCGACTTGGCACCCTTGATATTATCCGCGATGTGCCGGCACCGCAGCGCTTTTCGCTTCTCGACCTGCGGACCGGGCAAGCCGTTGGCCAGGAGGCGTCGCTGGTTCTTGACTTGCCGCCCGGGGTGTCAGTCCGCAGCCCGGAATTGGAGACCGAGAGCATCGTCATCGACGGCCATACCTACCAGCGCTATGTGCTGCCGATTACCCAGAAGAACAAGAGATTATCAGCGCCCGACCTTTTTTTGGCCGTGTCGCCGGATTGCCGTGGTGATTTGCCGGCTTTCAGCATGGGCCGAAGCGGCGGCGTGGACCAGCATCGGAGCCGGCTGCCGTTGCAGATTGTCAGCCTGCCGCCGATTCCGCGGTTTCAGCGCCTGCATGTCAGCTTGTCCTGGATGTCAGTCGGCAATGCTATGGCCTGGCCGGACTTCCTGGAGCAGTGGGATAAGCTCGGCTTCAACACGGTGTCGGCCTTCCCGCGCTTTTGGAACGTCAACGACTACCAGGCGCAGCGCGCATTCGTTGACGCAGCTCGCCAGCAGGGCTATAAGATCATCATGAATGACTCTGCTTTCCATGAGATGATGCGCGGGCACAAGGAAGGCAGCGAGTTGTTTTGCGATATCCCCGGCAAAAGCCACCGCATGCTCTGCCCAAGCTACCGTGGGCAATTCTATGAGAAGGAAATGGAACGGGTGGTGCGCTGTGTTAAAATGGGTGTCCCAGACTATGTCTTCTATGACATTGAATGCTGGGGGCAGATGCAGCAGTCTGCCGCGCAATGCCGGCGCTGCCAGGAGGCTCTCCAGAAAAGCGGCAAGCCCCTGGAGGAATTCCTCCTGGACTGCCGCGTCGAGCAGATGCGTGACCTTGATGCGGCCGTACGCCGCGGCGCCGCCGAAATCGGCCTGTCGGTGCCAACCCAGGGCGACTATAACCGCGACGCCGTACGCAGCGGGGAATTCTTCCAGCGCATTTATCCGCAATACATCAACATGGCCATGCCGAGCCTGTATGTGGCCGGTCGGGCGATTGACGTCCACCATCGCATCCGGGGCAATTACCAGAAGATGAAGTCGCGGCGGCAGATTCCTTGGCTGAGCACTGGGACGTATGGCGAGTTTGAACCCTACAAGGTCGAGATGATGGTACTGGAAGCCTTGCTCAACGGTGCTGACGGCATTACCTATTACTGCTATGGGGATTTCACGGACAGCCCGCACGACTTTTATTATCACGCCCGGGCCCTGGCCATGCTGAGGCCGTATGAAGACCTGATTATGGACGGTGAGGTACTAGAGCCAACTGGCAGCAATGACCAGATGTTCTATTCCGGAATCAGACAGGACAAGCAGATGCTCCTGCTGGTCGGGAACTACTACAAGGCCGAGGAAAGCACCACCTTCACCTTCCCTTGGACAAGCCTGGAGTCAGTGCTTGACTTGCAGACCGGCAAAGCGGTTCCGACGCAGGCTGAGTTCAGCTTCAAGGTGCCCAAAGGCGGCTTCCGCCTATTCTATGCCCGCGGCAAGTGAAGTGCTCTTGGAAATATGGTCACGCAGGGCGTTTTCATTCATTTTCATGGACATGAACAAGAACGGACATCATGGACGCGATGGACTTTCCGTTTGATGGACGAATGGACAAGTTCAAGGACGTCACCTGCTGCACGTGTCCATTCCTGTCCCTGTCCATTGTCCATTCAGCAGTCCATTCTTGTCCATTCGGTCCATCGTGTCCATTCCTGTCCCTGTCCATCGTCCATAAAAAATCTTTCACAAAAAAGAAGAAGTTTGGCAATAGTAGCACGAAATTTTGTTTTGAGCAATTTTGCTTCTTGAAGCAGTTTTGCTCAAAATAGACCGTGTCCAAAAATGATCCCGGGTCCATTTTTATCCGCAGATTACGCAGATGGACGCAAGGCGTCAGTGAAGCTGGGTAGGTAAGAAATTCTTTTCGAACAACGAAATGCCCGAAAGGACTTGGCGCGGACTGATCGCCCGCAACCCACACGGACTTTACACGGACGGGACACGGACTTTACACGGACTTTACACGGACTTTACACGGACGGGACACGGACGACAGATCGGACGGCTCGCCATGTGCCAAGGTCGGCTTT
>JAPXLT010000139.1:0-11806 GCA_033809415.1 Lentisphaeria bacterium | reverse complement strand
TTGAAGCGAATCTCCCGGTAATCAATATCCACATCACTGATTCTCTGTACATCTCCACCGATATCGGCACGAATAGCTGATTCGATGGCTGATTGCATCTGGAATTTGGCTTCTGAAAAGCCGTTTTCCAGTGAGATGGAGTAGCTTTGCTCCTGGAACCCTCGGATGAAGTCGGGATGATAGGGTTTGAGGTCTGCGAGGTTCCATGGAGTCAGGGCATTTTGTAGTTCCTGTGGAAAGGAAGAGTTTCCAGTTACGAGCAGATCATTGAAGCGGTTTTGCACGAATCCGGCAGCCGGATACCAGCGTGTGCGCCGTTCTTTGCGGGAGCGTTGTTGAGTACGCCCGTTTACCTGCACCGTGTAAGACACTGTTACGTAGTAGTATTCGCCGCGCTGCCCGATATATTCGCTGAAGGTGCGGCAATCATAGGTCCAATAAGGTAAATATATGCCCTGAAAGGAACGCGTTTTTGCTTCCTGAATGATGCTTCCTGGAAGGAACCATCGGGAATTCAGCCATTTTCTAAAGCACGTGGCAGCCTGTTCCTGGTTGATTTTGAACGGAATCACTCCTTGTGGACGGATCAAACGCTGACTTTTTTCTGAAGCAACAACCGGAGAATCACAATAGGAACACCGGTCTGCAACCGTATTTTCCGGCAAGACGATTTCTGCACCGCAATTGGCACAGGAGGTAACAATCGTTTCACTCTTTTCGGCTTGACTATCCAGTTCAGACAATTGTCCGTGATAGTCTCTTTCAGTGATTTTGACGTTGTCATCCTGCCCGGATATAGCGAAACTCTGTTGGCAATGTTGACAGAAAAGCTCGCCTGCAAGAGCGGAAAACTCCAGTTCCTGGCCGCAGTTCGGGCAGGGTTTGTGCTGTTGTTTATTCATGTTCATGCTTAGAAAACTCTAAAATCGAGCATCTGGAAATATGGAAATATAATACTGTAAGACGTCAATAACCCGGGTAAGCAAGAAATTCTTTTTAACAACGAAATGCACGAAAGGACTTGGCGTGGGCTAACGCCCACAACCCATTTTTTGTCCACGGAAAGCACGGAAAACTCGGAAAATTTGTAGGGTTGCTGCTTTGACGGATGGAATGGCACGCGAATTTGTGATCTGGTCTATTGTTTTCTCCGACTGATCAGTCGGATCGGACGGATCGGACGGATCAAGTAGATCGGTCGGATCGGTCAGATCGGTCGGATCAGTCGGAGAAAAAAGACAGGAATTAGCGGTACCTTAAAAGGGCTGTATACCAATGACTTGGAGCTTTCTTTTCAGAAAAATCTTTCACAAAAAACAAGAAGTCGAGTGATAGTAGTACGAAAAAATTTCATAGAAATGGCTTTGTCTGACGCATTACATAATACTGCCAGAAAAAACTGCCCGTTATTTTTCTGAAGGGAGAATTTTTCTTCTTGAGGGATATATTTATTCATATGTAGAAGTCGTTTCTCAAAACAGGGATATTTTATTTGGTTTAATGAGTTGGAGGATGCCTTATGGGAATACTGAATCTTTTTCGCGGTCAGTTCATTGATATCATCGAATGGGCTGATGAGAATCCGGAACTTCTGGTGCATCGCTTCGAGCGTTTCAAGCATGAGATCAAGATGGGCGCGAAGCTGATTGTCCGACCTGGGCAGAAAGCAGTTTTTGTTAGTGAGGGACGTATTGCCGACCAGTTTGGACCAGGCACATATACCCTGCATACAAAGAATCTGCCGATCCTGACAACCCTGCTCAGCCTGCCTTATAACTTCGAGTCGCCTTTCAAGGCAGAGGTCTATTTCATCAGGACAACCGAACAGCTCGACCGCAAATGGGGCACCGGTACGCCGCTGATGCTCCGGGATCAGGATTTAGGCATTGTACGTTTACGCGCACGGGGAAATTACTGCTATAAAGTCGGCGAGACCGAACAGATGCTTTCCCGGTTTGTAGGTTCCCGTGCAGATTTCAGCTGTTCGGATCTCGAAAAGCAGTTGCAGGCCAAAATCGTTTCCAGATTGTCGGACGTGCTTGGCGAACTTCGCATTCCGGCATTGGAACTGGCGGCGATGTATGACGAACTCAGCGCCAGCGCCAGCCAGAAATTGACGCCGGAGTTTTCGGAGCTGGGGTTGGAAATGACTTCATTTCTAGTGGAAAATATTTCATTGCCCGAGGAAGTCAATGTTGCTTTAGACAAGCGCAGCAGTGTGGGCGCTCTTGGTGGTGTAATCGGGCAGTATACGAGTTTGCAGGCAGCGGATGCGATGCGTGCCGCAGCAGAGAATCCAGGTGGCGCGGGCAATATGATGGGGGTGCTGATGGGGGCGCAGCTGGCCGGTACTGCGGGCGGGGTTGTGCAGCATTCGCAGCAGGCGGCAACCCCGCCGCCCTTGCCGCCGGAACCGGTTCAATATTATGTTGGAAATCAAGGGCGTCAGAGCGGGCCATTCAGTCTTGCCCAGCTTAGGGAACAGGCTCAGCAACGTTCGTTTGACGGCACCATGCTGGTGTGGAAGAAGGGGATGGCTGCCTGGCAGCCGGCCAGTGAAGTCAGTGAACTTGCCGATATCCTTGCATCGGTACCGCCGCCATTGCCATAAAGGAAATGCGGACGGAAGGGCTTTTTTTAACTACGAACCACACGAAAAGGCTTGGCGTGGGCTAACGCCCACAACCCATTTTTTAACCACGAACCACACGAAAAAGCACGAAAATTTTTTTAGGGTCGCTGCTTTGACGGATGAGCCTGCTCTGCCAAAATTCTTGCGTGACAAGGTCGGCTTTACTTTTTCAGTCGGAGGCGATATGGAGCGCCGGCATGAAGCCGGTTTCCCTCTCTCATCACTGAAAAATCAAAAAGTTCAAAAAAAAATCTCAAAAATGAGAAAGACCCTCAAAGCCAGTAACTTGCATAGCGGCTTTTTGAAAATCTTTCACAAAAAAGAAGAAATCGAGTGATAGTAGTACGAAAATTTTTTATATAAGCCATTGAGGTGATAGCAATATGGTGGCGGTAAAGACTTTGCAGGAACATCTTGAGTTTGTCGAGGCGGTATCGCGCATATCCTTTTGGTATGCATGGACACTGCAGGAGCGTCTTCCGGAAGAGCCGCTGAGCGACATCATCCGGAAGCATACAATGCTTTATTATCATATTTTGAATCTTCCTGCAGATCAGCCCCGTTCCGAGCTGGCGGTGGTTGCGGCATCAGATGCTTCGGAATTTGAGGAGTTGATGTGGCTGCGCTGCCGTGAATTCATTGTCGGGAAGGCGACGGAATTTTATCCGGATTCGATCGGCATGCCAGGCTACATTGAAAAGCCGCGTTATGGCTGGAATTGTGGCAGCCTGAAATACGATCCGCCGCATCCTGGGCCGGAGTTTGATGGCTGGTGTGTTTTTCACATTGCCAATGGAACTGCTCCGGAATCCATCTTTGCTGTGCCGGGGCATTTGCTGGAGTGTTTCGAGAAGCTGATCCGTGACAGTGAAAAGGAATACGGGTACACGACACTTTATACAATGACTTGGTTGAACGACCGCGAGGACTTTCTGCACTATTTTCCGCAGGAGTGGCGCGACAATTTGTCTCCACGTGATGAAAGCAGCATTCCAGCCTGGAACATTGGCAACTGGGGACAGCTGATTACTGCTCGCGGACTGCTCAATCCCAAAACCGCAGCATTTCTGCGAGAAAAGGGGCATTTGAAATATTGCGCCCGCAAAGCGCATTGCTCCTTTGAAAATATGAAGAAGCACTTGCAGCTTCTCAGGGAACAAGGCGCTTAGAGTCGTTCAAAAATTAAGCTTACATTTCCGGTGCCTTTTGGCTGGCTTCTGTAGCGCCTTTACAAGGCACTGCTTTTGGGGGATTTCCTACCCAAGCTGGGTTTAAGCATAGTTAAATGCCTGCGGCGTAATGCGTTACGTCAATCCGTCGATCTGTCATATAAAACAACCAATTAGACTGCAAATTCGCGTGCCATTCCATCCGTCGAAGCAGCAACCCCTATAAAAATTTTCGTGCCTTTTCGTGTTTTTTCGTTGTTAAAAAATGGGTTGCGGGCGATCAGTCCGCGCCAAGTCTGTTTGTGTGGTTCGTGGTAAAAAAAATGGTTTACTGGCGATCAGTTTGCGCTAAGGTTTCTTCTTCATCGAGGTCGTAGCTGATTTGGAAGTTGCTGGTGATGCGCTGAATTTCATCGATGGTGGTGGCGCCTTGGGCGACTTTATCCCAGCCATCCTGCCGGAGAACTTTCATGCCACGCTCGATGGCGGCTTTTCGCAATTCACTGGTGCCGGCATGTTCGGCGACCATATCCTGAATCTCATCATCGAGCAGGAAGAATTCGTAGATGGCGACCCGTCCGCGATATCCGGTCTGGTCACATTCAATGCAGCCGGCACCTTTCCAGGCTCTTACATCTTCCGGTGCGAGTCCAGTGGTATCGGCGATTTCAGCCCGTACCCGTCGCGTGATCAGCTCATCTTCGACTTTGCAGTGCTTGCAGATCCTGCGCACAAGGCGCTGGGCGATTGCGGCGACCAGTGCGGAGGCGACCAGATAGGGTTCGACTCCCATATTGATCAGGCGGTTGACCGCTCCGACGGAATCATTGGTGTGCAGGGTGGAAAGTACCAGGTGCCCGGTTAATGCGGACTGGATGGCAATATCGGCTGTTTCGTTGTCACGGATTTCGCCGACGAGGATAATGTCAGGATCATGGCGGAGGATGGAGCGTAGAGTATTTGCGAACGTCAGTCCAATTTCCGCATGCATCTGGATTTGCGAGGTTCCAGTGAGTTCGTATTCGACCGGGTTTTCGACAGTGATGATTTTGCGTTCCGGGTAATTATTTCGAACGTGTGCCAGTGCGGCATAGAGCGTGGTGGTTTTTCCGCTTCCTGTCGGGCCGGTGACCAGGACGATGCCATGCGGCATCGAGACCAGCTTAGCGAGCAGCGCCAGTTGATATTTGCTCAGCCCCAAGGAGGTCATTTCAATGAAAATTGCGCTGCTGGTCAATATGCGCAGGCAGACCGTTTCTCCGAAGCGCGTAGGGATGATCGAAACACGCAGGTCGGTGGATTCACCGCCCCGGCTGAGCCGGATGCGCCCGTCATGCGGCAGGCGTTTTTCCGCGATATTGAGGCGGGCCATGATCTTGATGCGGGAAATGATCGCCTCATGCAGTTCGACCATACCCGGCGGAGTAGGGATTTCGCGGAGCATGCCATCGATACGGTAGCGGACTTTGACCTGCTCGCGGAAGGGTTCGATATGGATATCGGTCGCGTGCATGCGTATGGCTTCGGAAATGATTTCGTTGACCAGCTGGATGATCGAGGCGTCGCTGCTTTCATCCTGATCGATGTTTTCGACTTCACGGTCATCGAAAGTGCCCTCAATTTCTTCAACTTGCAAGCTCTTGCGATCCTGTCGGATTTGTATGACCTTTTCAGCACCCAATCCATAAAGGCGTTTCAGGGTATTTTCGACTTGATTTGGCGCTGCAATGACCAGTTCGAGCCGCAAGCCCAGCAGCAGCCGCAGATTTTCCCGGTCGCGGATTCCGGGTGGGTTGGCGAAGGCGACTTTCAGGGTACCGCGATCAAGTTGCAGTGGAACGAACTGATAGCGCAGAGCGACTTTTGCGGAGACCTTCTGCACTGCCGCATCAGCAATTTCCTCTCTATCGAGCTGCACGAAGGGGATTCCTGTAGCCTGGCTCAATGCCCTATAGACGATTTCCTGGGTGGCAAATCCCAGTTCGATAATAGCCTGTTGCGGGGGGATTTGTGCCCGGCGCATGCGCCTACGCACCTGATCAGCCTGTTCTTCGGTAAGGTGTTTCTGATGCAGCAGGATTTCGAGCAGGTCCATTCCTTCGAGGCTGCTGTTAGCTGTCAAGCCTGGTTGATTCATTCGATAGTTACCTTCATGGCCTTGTTTCTCGGCACGGTCAGCGTTTTCTGGTTCTGATCAAGCAGGTTCATCTGATTTTCATCAAAAGAAACCACGGTAAAGAGACCGTGCAGTTTTTCGCCGGCTTGAACTGACATCGAGGTCATTTTGTTTTTGGCGGCGGAGTCCACTGTGCGCACAAAAGCCAGCTCGGTTTCCTGCAAACCCTTGTAGATGCCGCGATAAGTCAGGGTGATGATACGTGGATCGGCTTTTTTGACTGGTGGCTGTTTCTTGTCATCTTTTGGCGGTTGAACCGGGGCTTTCTTGTCATCCTTTGGCGGCTGTTTCTTGTCGTCTTTTGGCGGCTGTTTCTTGTCGTCTTTTGGCGGCTGCTTCTTGTCGTCTTTTGGCGGCTGCTTCTTGTCGTCTTTCGGCGCGACGGGCAGTTTTCTTCGGAATGCCATTGGATTGACTGTTTTTTCGAGTTTCGCCGGTTCGAGGAAGGCCATGTCGTCAGTCTTGACATAATCCGGGGTAGGGGGTAGCGTTCCCTGCTGGCTGATATTTCCTTCCTGGTCAGACGGCCAGAACAGGATCAGGAAAAAAAGCGCGACAACTCCGGCAGTTGTCAGCAGCAGGGTCTTTTCCCATTCTTCAAGTAATTTGGCAGGTCGTTTCATGACACGGACTAAACACGGACTAAACACGGACTAAACACGGACTAAACACGGACGGAACACGGACGGAACACGGACGGAACACGGACTAAACTTGGCGTGGGCTGCCGCCCACAACCCATTTTTTAACAACGAACCACACGAATAGGCACGAAATTTTTTTCGTTCATCAGGCGCCTGGCGGCAGGATGGGCAGGGATTTTTTCGGTGCGATTTTTTGCTGTTCTTCGGAAGGGCGGTAGAATGAAGAACAGACAATGGTGACTTCCAAGTCAGTCATGGAAAGATTCCCTGCTTCATCAGTGATTTTATTAGCAGGGGATGTATCCGTCAGCATTTCCATTTGCACCATCGGCAGAAAAACCGGGTCACTTTGCAGGGCGGCAACAAAGGACAGAAAATTTTCCATCGAGCATCGCACTGTCAAACGCACTGGAAATTCCAGCAGGAAAGGAGCTTTATCCCCTTCCTCGAGCAGATAGGAACGTTCCGGAAGCACACTGATCTTGGCTGCGAAGTACTGGTTGTGCGGACCGGTTCGTACAGAGCGATCCTGGGCAATTTTGAGTTTATGCTCGAGTGCCAGGCTGACCAGTTTTTCGGTTGTCCAGACTTTCAGCAGCATCTTGTATTTTTCTGGTTCGACCGTGCTCTCGTCCATGCCGAAGATGAATTGGTCCAGATAGATTCGCTGGTTCTGGAAGGTTGAATTCATGCGGTCATATTGATCTTTGTATTCGATTTGGGAGGCCTTGCTGATAAAAAGAGCAGCGCTGCCATACTCGTCATTGATTTTATCATTAAAGAGGCTGGTTGCACGTTTCAGTGCCTCCTCGCTGAAATTTTTCAGACCGCTCTGTTTTCCGGAACCCAGCATTTTCTGGTAGGTATTGAGGATGGTTTGCAGACGTTCGGAGTCTCTTGGCCAAGGGGACTCTTTCAGCTTGTTTTCAGCGCGTGCAAAGTCACTGCGTGTTTCCTGGAGCAGACGCCATTTTGGCTGCAGGAAGAAGAAATAGGCAAGTATTGCCGCAATGAACGCTGCGATGGTCATCATCAACAGGTTGCGGCAGGGAACTGGCCAATCTTGATAGGAGTGAGTCATAATTAAGGGTGCAGGGTGCAGGGTGCAGGGTGCAGGGTGCAGGGTGCAGGGTGCAGGGGGTTATCGTCTTTTTCGTTTTGGCGGTGGTGGTGGCGGTGGTTTTTTGACGTTCAGGGTTTTAAATGGCAGTTGAATTCTGAAATCATGATAATTCACTTGATTTTTTTTGTTGCCTTTGCTGGCTTGCGCGAATTGCTGCCAAGGCTGAAAGATTTGCAGGCTATGAGTCTCGTCCCAGTCGCTGAACCAGTCTGCCCCGGCAAACAATGTTCCGGCATTGAGCTTATCGAGGATTTCTTTGGTGGCCTCGTACTTTCCTTTGTCGGGGGGGACAACGCTATAGCCGCCGACAATCATTTTTTCCAGCTGCGGGATTTTGTGTACCAGAATCGTATTTTCTGCAGCCGGAGCAGGTTCAGGCGTTTTTTCCGAAGCTCGGAAGACATTCACTGGCTTCTTTTCAGTGGTGGTGGCCGCGGGCGCTTTTTCGGGGATGACTTTTGTAGAGTTCTGGTAGCTGAACTCATCAGCGACATAGATGCACCATCCTTCGTCCTGATCTGGAGTCGTAGCCATGGCCAGCTGCAACTCTTTCAGGGTATCCAGAAATTGTTGCGAACGGCTGCCGCTTTCCACCAGCGGAATCAGCATTTTCTGGTAGAAGCCAATTTGTGCCTGGGCAGCATCCAGTCTCGGCACCAGGCTGTTGCAGAGATTGAGTTCGGACATGCGCGCTTCAAGCCGGCTTTGCTCGCGGGTGACATGGTAATGGAACCAGAAAAGGAAAACCAGCAGTGCGGCTATCAGGATGACGGCGGTTCCACGCAGGTAAGGGAGCCGGGCAATCTTTTGCTGTTGCCAACGCAGAAGATTGGGGATCAGGGAAATGCTGCATTCGGCTTGTCCAATGCCCTGCAGTGCCAGGCCGAGGGCAACGATCAGGGTGGGGTCCGTTTGCTCATTGTTTTTTACCCCGAGGATTTCGACCGGGCAGGCATAGGTTCGGATCAGTTGTGCATTCAGTCCCCAGAAGCGTGCGCCTCCACCGGTCATCCAGATTTTGCTGATGGGCTGGTTCTGAAATTCCGGCAGTTCAGATTGCTGCCAGTGTTCAGTGGCGATTTTGAGTTCGTTTTCAAGCTGCCGGACTGCCGTCAGGAATGGGCTGTCGGGGTTGCTCCAGTCCGGCTTGTATGTGCTTTTGCGCATTTCCGCTTCGTTTTCCGAGCAGTTCAGTTCCTGCGCGAGCAATTTACTGAAACGGCGTGAGCCGAACATCAAACTGCTGATGTAGAGCACCTGCCCCTGTGCGACAATGGCCAGCGTCGAGTTCTCATTGCCTAGGTCAAGCAGCAGTTGTATCGCTGGATTTTCCTTTTCACGGGGATGCAGGAAGTAGAAGGCATTCACGACAGCCAGCCCGTTCATGCCCATATCCTGGACATTCACCTCAATGTCACGGAGCTTGCGAACCTGCTCATTGACTGCAGACTCACGGCAGATTCCAATCAGAACCGGATTTTTTCGCCCGAAAAAGGGCTTCAGGGGCTGATAGTCGTGGATAAAGCTTTCGTCAGAGAGTCCGGAGAGCTGGGCGGTTTCGTTGCGCACCAGGGTTTTTAGCGTATCATCATCAATTCCCGGTGGAAAATCGCTGATTTGCGGGGTGGTCAAGAATTGGGGCAGACCGGCACAGCAGCTGATTTCATTGAGTTTTTTTTCTTGCAGCCAAGTGCCAATGCTACGGTAGAGTTCCTTGTCATCCAAAATGCCTTCTTCCCAGATGGAAAGCACTTCCTTGCGAGCGATCAGCAGGTTTTTACCCTTGCGCTCGAGCAAAATGGCCTTGACCTCGCTTTGACCGATGTCAAGACCCAAACAAGATGTAGTATTTTTCCATTGCATGAGAAGAATTATTTCACGGAAGAAGGCTGCCGGACGTCGAGGTATTCCCCGCTGTTGCTGACGACGGTGGCGGTGACAAAGATCAACAGATTGGTGGGGATGGTGGTGTCCTCCGTGCGTCGGAATAGGAAACCAAGCATGGGGATGTCTCCGAGAAAAGGAATTTTTTTCACATTTTTGCTTTTGCTATTGGTGATCATGCCACCCATGATGACGGTTTGCCCACTGGAGACTTCGACCGTTGTCATGACGGTTTGTTCATGTGTGCGAGGCAGCTTGATCGGAGTCAGTGCGCCGCTGGAGCCAGAGTCGCTGTCATCGCTGCCGGAGCCTCCTGTAAGATAATTTTCCCAGCCCCTGAATTCGACAATGGCAGGTTTCAGCCCCAGAAGCACTGTTTTTCCGTCGTTGCCAACATTGACTTTTACATCGAAGGTGATTCCAACAGGTAATTCAGCAGGCGAGCCGGTTGGCACCAGGACATTGCTTTCTCCCTGGTCTCCCTGATCGACGTTGGTGATATCGTATTCCTCAAAGTAGTAGTATTTATCGCCTTTTCGAATTCTGGCGGTACGGTTGTTCATAACCGTGACTCGAGGAGCACTCAGGGTGATGGCGGAGTTTTTCTTTTCGATGGCGCTGATCAAGATATCGAAAGTGCGGTCTCCGACGACTCCGCTGAGGGTCAACGATCCGACACCGACTTCCTCTGCCGCAGCGGAGGCGGCCAGGTTGCTGAGGAAATTGCTGACCTGTATGGCACCTTTTCCATGTGGGTCCAGCGGGTCTATCGTTGCAGTGTCAGCTGCTTTTCCGCCGGCGAATTTCGTCCATTCCACGCCGAGGTCTTTCAGGTCATCCTGTGAGACGGTGATGAATTTTGCTTCGATGACGACCTGATAGGGTGGTTGATCCAATTCCCGTACGATTTCCTCGACGAGTCGGAGGTTTTCGCGGGTGTCGCGGATCATCAGGATATTGCGATTTCGGAAGATGCGGAATGCTGCCCCTTCGGGGCTGGCTGCGAAGAAAGTGCTGAGTGCTTCTTCAAGGTCGTTGTCTTCCTCATCGACTGGGGTTGCCAGTTCTCCGAGTTCCGTGCCTGGTGCTGCGCTGCCGCTGGGGACTTTTGGGATCAGTCCTTGGCGGAGGCGGATGATGCGGGTTTCCAGCTGTGCGCCGCCGCCCTGTTCTCCTTGGGTGATCCAGATCAGGTTTTCGCCGAGATGGAAGGCGATTCCCATGTTCCGGGCGATATAGGCAAAGAGTTCCTTGAGGGGGACATCCTTGACGCTGATCGAGAGTTGTTTGCCGGATTCGAGGGCGTCATCGGCAACGACGTTGAGTCCTTCGCGGCTGAGCACCTGCACCAGTTCCTTGACGCCGGCATTGTCCATGGTTACGGAAATTTTCCGGTTGACGAGCTGTTCCATGGCGCCCTTCGGAAGTTCGACTGGTGGAAGGTTGGAATCGATGACTACCACCTTCTCATAAGTGTCTGGCAGGAAAAGTCGGTCTTCAGTTTCCACCAGCATTCGTTGCCGACTTAGGTCTCCCTTACTTTTTTCGGCAAAAGCCGTGCGGGCATTGGCAATGAGCAGTTTCAGGGTCTGTATTTCCCGGTCATAGCCCTCCAGCGACTGCAACAGAATCAAATCCTTTTCGGCATCATCGAGTTTTCCCTTTTCGATTTTCTGGCGGATAGCCTCGAAACGTCCTATGATCGCATTGTTCAATTCACGCTTTTCATTTGCCAGACGTGCCTTTTCGATGTCCTCTTCAGATGGGATGCCAGCCTTTTCCAGCAGCAAACCTCCCGAGGAGGAACGACAGGATAAAGTGAAAGTTGCAATGCACAACAGTAAAAACAGGCAAAATGTTCTCATGAATAAACCCTAATTTTGGGCTGCCGGCTGAAAAGCCACAGAAAAAATGCAAAGACTAAGTGCCGAATGTAAATAACTAACGCATGAGCAGGGGAAATTATTGAATAATATATTGCGAGAGAATTGTTTTTAATAACGAAAAGACCCGAAAAGACCTGAAAATTTTGGTAATGCCTCAGTTTTCTGTGGTGCAGGGTGCAGGGTGCAGGGTGCAGGGTGCAGGGTGCAGGGTGCAGGGCAATACTCGTTACTTAAGATTTTTTAACCACGAAATACACGAAAAGCCACGAAATTTTTTTTATAGGGGTTGCTG
>JAPXLT010000138.1:0-11850 GCA_033809415.1 Lentisphaeria bacterium | reverse complement strand
TTTCAAAAAGCCGATGCGCAAGTTACTGGCTTTGAGGTTCTTTCTCATTTTTGAGATTTTTTTTGAACTTTTTGATTTTTCAGTGATGAGAGAGGGAAACCGGCTTCATGCCGGCGAGCCGCCGGCGCTCCATATCGCCTCCGACTGAAAAAGTAAAGCCGACCTTGACACACAAGAATTTTGGCAGAGCAGGCTCATCCGTCAAAGCAGCGACCCTACAAAATTTTCCGAGTTTTCCGTGCTTTCCGTGGACAAAAAATGGATTGTGGGCGATCAGTCCGCGCCAAGCCTTTTCGTGTGGTTCGTGGTTAAAAAAGAGTTTCTGCTTACCGGGGTCATTGATGCCTTGTTTTTTGGCAATCGTAAAAGCCGTCGAGGAAGCGTTTGGGATTTGCATTTTTGGCTCGATAATAGTATATTTTTTTCATCCGAGAAATTTGGTAGTAGAATATTCATGGACAAGGGAAAAACAGAATGGAAACGATCAATTTTACTCTCGACCGCGAGAAATGTATCCGCTGCAATGCTTGTGTAAAAGATTGCACTCGGCATATCATCCATAGCAATGGCGGCTATCCTGAAATTCCGGCTGCGGAGGAAAAAGATTGCATCCGCTGTCAACATTGCATGGCGATCTGCCCGACTGGCGCGATATCGATCCTGGGTCTTTTGCCTGAGAACAGCCTGCCGGTGGAGACAGTGGCTCCCGACGCCATGAGCCGTTTTGTCCGCAGCCGGCGCACAGTGCGGCAATATCGCAAGGAAAATGTGGATCGTGCACTGATCGATAAACTTCTCGCCGATACCGCACATGCGCCGACCGGCGGCAATACGTGCGACCTTACCTTCTCTGTTATCGACGACCGAAAAGAAATCTCCCGCATCGTTGCAGCCCTGATGGACCATTTGAGTAAAAGTACCGTAGAACTTTCGGATTTCATGCGGAACGCCTTGGAGGAATACCAGCGAAGCGGAGCAGATGAGATTTTCCGGGATGCGCCCCATCTTTTGATCGTTTCGGCAGGCGAGAAGGCCTATTGTGGCGATGCGGATGTGGTGATAGCAGTGAGCTATTTTGAATTGCTGGCCCAGGCCCATGGTCTGGGTACCACTTGGTGTTACTTTCTGAAATTCATCCTGAACACGTTTCCGGAGCTTGGGTGCTTGTTCGGAATTTCCACGGAACGTCCCTTTTGCCCGATCGCCTTCGGCTTGCCGGCAATCCAATATGCCCGCACGGTACAGCGCGATCAAGCGGCCACCATCAAGACGATCAAATTCGACCGCGATGCGAACGCTTGAAAAGGCGCACCATCCAATATCCACGAAGCCTCCCGGAATCTCCCAGGAGGCTTTCTTGCTTTTCTGCTCTGTCTTTCAAGGCTTAGAACAGCCAAATCAAGAATCGGATCAGCAGAACGGCAAGGATTCCCTGGGCAAGAACGAACAGGACGAGTTCCGGCTTGGACTTTGTGCCGACTGGCCTGGAACCAGCCAAGATAGCCGCCAGCGCATTCAGGCTAATGTACATGAAAATGAGAACAGGGTATAGCATCTTGTGAATATAAACCCTAAGCCGATAACCAGCAAAGTACAAGGAATCTTCATAGCACAGGTTCTATTTGCCGTTTTTTAGAGGTTCCCTATAGTTGCTTGGAGAGCAACCAACATATTTTTTGAACTGGGTCGAAAACTCAAACTGCGATGAAAAGCCTAATTTCAGGGCTATTTCACCAATTGTCTGATCATGCCGGGATAGCAGATTAATCGCCGCATCGATTCTTTTCTGAACATAGTAACTATGCGGTGACACGCCGACACTTTCCCGAAAAATCTTGCGAAATCGTTCATAGCCAACTCTATGTACAAAACAAAAATCCCGCAGTGACTTATGTTTGACGAAATCACTGCTTAAATAATCGCAAGCCAGTTTTATTAGGTCGCTATTGCTTTCCGGTCTTTCATGACTATCAGCCATTTGATGAAATTCAGCAAATAAATTTATAAAACGGAGCAAAATGGATGGCAACATGTCATTCGTGGCTGATGTATGTTTCAAATACAAATCGTTCATTTTGGACACCATTGATTCATTAATCCCAACATGCCGGACATTGGGACGGGTTTTGATCAAGCGCATGCTTTCCAAAAAATCCATAATGCTTTTTGAGGTCGTCAAAAAACATTCCCGATAGTCTTCATTGGCGCTGGTGTAAAACTGATGCTTGGTGTTGGGAAGACGCTGGAAAAAGTCGCCAGCCGAGACTGCAAAGGTTTTACCATTCTCATCGACAAAAGAGCCGCCGCCTTTCAGTACATATACAAGAGCATAATTTTCTGTCTTGTAGTTATATAGGCATTACAAAACATATAACAAATACCTAAATATGGATTATTCACGGCGTTGACTTTTTATGGAAATAATATATTTTACTAAAAAAGAAAAACAATAGCCTGACACAACAATCCCCATGACTATGAAAAAAATCACTCTGACTGACAATTTTCTCGCCCCCAGACAAAAATTGTGCATTGACGTCACTATTCCGGCTGCGTTAAAGCGCTGCGAGGAAACAGGGCGGCTCGATGCTTTCAAGCGGCAATGGACGCCAGACTGTGGCGAGGAATGCCCGCACATATACTGGGACTCAGATGTCGCCAAAGTCATGGAAGGCATGGCCTATGCCTCGGCTATGTCTGATAATGAGCAAATAAAACGGCGCTTGGATGAATTGGTGGAACTGGTTCTGTCTGCTCAGGAACCCGATGGCTACTTGAACACGCATCATGCGGTGTGCAAGGATAAACCCCGCTGGCATGATTTGTTTGACGGACACGAACTCTATTGCGCTGGGCACCTTATCGAGGCGGCCGTGGCGAGGTATCATGCCCTCGGAAAGAGCGATTTTCTCGCTGCAATGTGCCGTTATGCCGATTGCATATGGCGTGAGTTTGGACCGGAAGGCTCGAACAAGGGCTGCCCGGGACACGAGGAACTGGAGTTAGCTTTGGTCAAATTATTCCACGCCACCGGTGAGCGTCGCTATCTTGAGTTGGCTAAACTCTTCATCGACCGCCGCGGCACTGAACCGAACTACTTTCTTTCGGAAAATGTAAAATACGCAAAATACCGCAATTTGGAAAACCGCCAGGCGCACAAGCCCGTGCGCGAGCAGGAAAAGCCGGTTGGTCATTCGGTTCGCGCAATGTATCTATTTTGCGGGATGGCTGATGTAGCAAGGGAAACGAACGACGATGAACTGTTAAATGCCTGTAAACGACTTTTTGCCGATTTGGTATCTACAAAAATGTATCTAACCGGTGGGATTGGCTCGCGATACATAGGTGAAACCATCGGACACGATTTTGAACTGCCGCAAGGGACAGCCTATGCTGAAAGCTGCGCCAACATCGGGGTGGTGCTTTTTGCCTCGAGGATGCTGGCAATCACCGGAGAGGCCATCTACGCTGATGTCATGGAAACAGAAATATGCAATGCGGCGCTAAGCGGCTTGTCACTTTCAGGGGATAAGTTTTTCTACGCCAATCCTCAGCAATGTGGTGCGGACACTGCTGAAATTGGGCATACGTACCGTGAACGCCAGCCTTGGCATAACACTAGTTGTTGTCCAACCAGTTTTTGCCGCTTCATCCCGCAATTGGGCACTTTCTGCTGCCGCATTTTTTCCCCACGTCAAATTGTGCTTGACATCATGCCGTCAATGCGCATCGAAACAGAGACATGCACGATTGCAATTACGTCAGAATGGCCATATGGTGGAAACGCTAAAATTACAATTGAAAAAGGCAATGGCATTGCTCTGAAAATACGCATACCCACCTGGAGCAAAAATTTCCAAATTACATGCGAAGGCGAAATTGCCAACCGTTACTGGACAAACAAGGCGCCGTTCAATGCCGGCGACAGCATTGAAATTGATTTCGGCTTAGCCAGCGAACTGGTATTTACCACCCCGCAGATTGAGACTTGTCGCGGCATGGCTGCCATTCGTCGTGGTCCGCTGGTATATTGCGTTGAATCCAATGACTGCGATGGCTTCGAACCCTGCCAGCTGAGCATTGCCTCAAAGCCAAATTTCCGTGAAGTGCAGGCCATAGATTTGCCAGAGGGCACTGTGGCACTGCGCTGCAATGGCTATATTACCGAAAGGCAGCCGTGCAGTTTTACTACCGCCCCACCGCAATTGAAACCTGTCGAATTTGTCGCCATTCCATATATCCTCTGGCAAAACAGAAAACCTGGCAATATGGAAATCTTCCTGCCTGTCCGCAATGTGTGATTTTGTCTTCAAAACTTGGCGTGGGCTGCGCCCACAACCCATTTTTTGTCCACGGAAAGCACGGAAGGCGCGGAATTTTTTTCTAGAGTTTGCTGCTTTGACGAATGAGATTGCACGCGGATTTGTGATCTGACCTATTGGTTTCTCCGACGGATCGGTCAGATCAGCCGGATCAGCGATGTTGGGGATTAGCCCTGAAAGCAAATCGGTCATACCAACAATGGTGCACGTCTCATTGATGAATTCAAGGAATCTCTGGAAGGCAAGGAGTTTTCCGCCACTTGGCGCATCACTGTTCCCAGCCCCTGCCCCAAGCACGATAGTAAGAGTGTCAGCCTGGGTGCTCTGCGAAACTCCAAACCCCACCGCGTCAATTGCCATGTCTATCAACTGGAATGAACAGGATGGACGCTGGTTATTCCGTGGCAGCCATCCCCACGGCGGCATTGTCACCCTACCGGTGAAATTTGGTGAGTGGCAGAAAATGGAAGCTGAAATTACCGTTCCAGATGTCAAGGAAATTGCGTTTATCAGCGCTGGTTTTTCAGGAGAAAATGTCAGGCCTGGTAAAATCTGGATTTCCGATGTCGAGATGCAAATTCACCCCCCTACCCCCCGATAAAAAAATGAAACAATACTTCCCGAAATTAAAAGAAATAGCCGGACAACTGGGCAAGCCCTCCTGGCGCCAACTGCTGGAAGGACTGGCAGACTTGCATGAGCGCAGTATGCTACCGGCCTCACATGGTTTCCCGTATGATTTTGAGCATTTGGGACCAGGGTATTATTATGGTCCGGCTTTTGGGCATTGGGACTTGATTGCCACCATAATGGATACGGTGACCTATTATCCGGAGCATACTCGCCGTCAACTGCTCAACAATTTGCATTGGCAGCAACCGAACGGTTTTTTGCCAGGCGCAATTTGGATGCATAATGAGGATTTGAGCTTTAAAACCGATGTGGGACACCCCCCGCTTTGGCCATTTGCCGTCGAGGAATACTGCAAGACGGTCGGAGACTATGCTTTCGCCCAGGAAGTATTGCCGAATTTGGTGCGGCAAATTCACTGGTATGAAGCAAATCGCCAACTGCCTGACGGGGGGATGTACTATACGGATGTCACTGGTGACCGCAAATGGGAAAGCGGTGTAGATGACGGGGTGCGTTATACCCCGCCTCCAGGAATCATCCCCTGCGTAGACGCCTCGTCGCATATTTATGCGCTATATGACTTTGCTGTACGCTGGGGTGCAGAGGAATTTGCCGAGAAACGCCAGGCTCTGGGCAAATTCATCCAGCAGCATCTCTTCCGAACTGAAACGGGCTTTTTTCATGACAAAGGACCAAATTTGCATTTCACCTTCGAGGGCTTTTGGCCTTTGACTTGCGGGGCAGCCACACCGGAACAGGCCAATCGGGCAATTGATGAGTGGCTGCTATCACCGGAGCGTTTTTTCACCGCCCATCCAATTCCGGCAGTAGCCAAATGTGACCCCGCTTTTGAATTGAGAATGTGGCGCGGCCCATCTTGGAATGCCATGACCATGTGGTGCTTGCTGGGCTGCTTCCGGT
Source organism: Lentisphaeria bacterium (assembly GCA_033809415.1). Lineage (GTDB taxonomy): Bacteria > Verrucomicrobiota > Lentisphaeria > Oligosphaerales > Oligosphaeraceae > JAQVUB01. The sequence continues at coordinate 5,974 of JAPXLT010000138.1, read as the reverse complement.
ATGGGCGTGCTGATGCAGTGCATCGTGTATCGGAGCGGGTTTTGGACGCCGCATCCATCCAATATGAACGTACCGGAAAAATCTGGGAGTTCTACCATCCTGACCTGGGATCGCAAACCGAATTAACTCGCAAGCCCTACAATAAAGAACCTAATTTGCCCTGCACCGACTACATCGGACATAACCCGTTCTTTGCCTTGGCACGCCTTTGGGAACAAACAAAGAACTAACTCGACGCGAACAAACAACCGCCACGACCTATTTTTAACCATAAACCACACAAAAGGGCATTTTTTGTCCACGGAAAGCACGGAAAGCGCGGAAAATTTGTAGGGTTGCTGCTTCGACGGATGGAATGGCACGCGGATTTGTGATCTGGTCTGTTGTTTTTCCGACGGATCGGTCGGTAATGTTTTTCAGCCAATCATAAAAATGCGGTATATTTCTTGCTTTTGCTTTAGGAAGATGTAAAATATCATCGAGGCATTTTTCCTGGTCGAACAAGTAAAACCGGAGTATGAAGATGGCAGATGAAGCAAAGAAAACCTTCGATCTTCGTGCGCGGGACGACCGTTTTTTCCGCGCCGCAGAATCCGTCTTGAAAACGTACAAGATCACCCGCCGCAAAAAACAGGAAGAAGGATTCGTCATCTTCGACATCATCGGCGGCACACAAGACTATATGGTCAAAGTCCATCCGGAATGGCGTCAGAATCCGCAATGCTCCTGTCCGGACGCCGCTCGGCGTGCCAAGGACAATGCCCGTGGCTATTGCAAGCATATTATCGCAGTGCTGCTGAGCAATGACGAATTCCGCTGCCAACTGCTGGAGGCCTTCCTATGAGCGACAGAAACACTCAACCGCCCGTTTCGGCTTATACCTACGACCAGCTTTTTCCGCTAATCCGTTGCACACTCGATGCGGGAATTTCCGTCCTGCTGCTCGGTTCTCCTGGTATCGGCAAATCCACGATGGCGTTGGAATTGGCCGCATGCATGAAGAAAACCCTGATCGATATCCGTCTGGCACAGAAAGACCCTGCTGAACTTGGCGGAGTCTACTTTCCAAACCGCGAAACGAAAACGCTTGAACTCTTTCCGCCTGCATGGGTCAAACTTGCCTGCGAGGAACCCTGCCTAGTATTTCTGGACGAATTCAACGCTGCAATCACCAAGCTCCACCAGGCGGCAGCCTATCAGATCGTATTGGAAAAACGCATAGGAGAATTCAAGTTTCATCCGGACACGGTAGTCCTGGCGGCAGGGAACCGTGAGGATGACAACTCCATCGTCATGCCACTTTCCAGCGCACTCTGCAACCGCTTTGCACACTTCGAGATGCGCCCGGACGTGGCGACCTGGCTCAAATGGGCGGCCACGCATGATATCCATGAAAATATCATGGCTTTCATTCAAACCTACGGGGAAGAAGTATTATTTTGCGCATCAGACACCTACAGCTTTCCCACCCCGCGCAGCTGGGAAATGGCCAGCAAAGTCATGCGGCGAGTCGATGAAGAAGACCTCAAGCGAGCCGTTGCCGCCTGCGTCGGCCTGCCAATGGCCGACCGCTTCTACCGATACCTGGAAATTTACCGCAGAGTCAATGCAAAGAATATCATTGCTGGAAAGGAAAAGCCGGATTTTCACAAACAATCCGAACCCTCCTTCATTTATGCGGCAATTTTTGCGGTGGCGGGCTATCTATCCAATGCCCAAGTCGCGGATAAAGACCTGGGCAATATCGTCAGCTTCATTGCATCGCCGGGAATCGGGCCCGAATATCAAATTTTGTTTTTCCGCCAACTCTACAGCCGGACGACAAAACTTTTCGACCGCCTGAAAACCGTGCCGGAATTCCGCGAGCTGGCGGGAAAAATTGTCAATTTGCGCACCTCATTGTATTGAACATGACCGTACTTTCCCAAACCGAGATTGATGCCGAATCAGAACGTCTGTCCGCCTTGCGGATGCAGATGCTGGAAATGCATCCGTTCTGGGGCTATATGCTGTTGCAGGTGCGTCTTATTCCAGCCTTGGGACTACCGTCCTATATGACGACAGACGAGGTGCGCCATATCTGGTTTAATCCGGCACTGACGCGTGAACTGAGCCTTCCCGAACTGGGTTTTGTGCTGGCTCACGAAGTCTGCCATCAGGTGCTGGCTACTTCCGCCAGGCGGCAAAACCGTGAGCCATTAAAATGGAATATGGCTGCGGATTACGCCATCAATGCCATGGTTGCAGAAATCCCCCAGCCAGGCTCCTCGTCCTATTGGCAAGAAAGCCTTTACGAAATGCCTGAGGATGGATTGTACGACCCAAAATACCGCGATTGGATCGCAGAAATGATCTATGAGGACCTCTGCCGTAAAAAATTGAAACGCCGAGGTGTTTTTGTGGAATTAACTCTGCCGGACGTCAAGGGCGAAAACTTGCAGATGCCGGACACTTTGGATCATGGAGGCGGGATCGACCTGCATCTGCCAATCGAGTTGAATGCAAACCAGCTTGAAACCCTGCAAGACCGAATCAAAGCCGCAGTGGAAACTTACTATGCCAGCTCAGAGCGCGGCCATCTGCCATTGGACTTGTTGCGCCGGACAGGCGCATTGGAACCCCCAAAAGTTCCTTGGCAACGATTGCTGCATCGCTTTGCCGACGCAGTACTCAATACGGATGATTATTCACTGGCGCGCCCTAACAAACGCTACCTTGTACAGGATTTGCTGGTTCCGGGGCTTTACAACGAAACGCTCCGCTCTGTCGTTGTGGCGCTTGACACTTCCGGAAGCATGCGCACCGAAGAAATCAGGCAAGTCGCAGGGGAAATTCGCGGAATCGTTCCCCACACCCAGGATATTACACTGATTGTTGCAGATTGTGAAATTCAGCAGGTGATTGGCTTCGATGAGCTGGAAAACTTCCTGCAAAGCGGAGAGTTTCGCGGCGGGGGCGGAACAGACCATGTTTGCATCTTCGAATATATTGCAAAGCATCACCTTAATCCAACCTTATTCATCGGCCTGACGGATCTCTGCAGTCACTTCCCGGAAAAGCGCCCGCCCTATCCAGTACTATGGATCACCCCGGCATACCACGGAATGGCACCATGGGGAAAAGTCATCTCACTCGATGAAAATCTGACGGATCAGTCGGCGGGATTCACAGAATAGGCTGCAAAGTCGTCGCCATTGCATTCCTGATCAAGAGCATGGAAAAACATCTGCATCAGCATATATCGTTTTTTCGCATATTTCCGCCCGGATTCTGTCAGCATCGCCTTAGGCAAATGCCGTAATTTTACCAGGAATTCCCGGTATGCGCTGTCTTCGCGGCTGTAGCTCTTCGAGTTCAATGCCTCCGTTTCGCTGTTATGGACTCTGGCGCCGATTCTTCCGGCAAAGTGAAAGGCGCGAGCCAGGCCGATGGCACCGAGGCTATCCAGCTTATCGGCATCAAAAACCACCTTGGCTTCGAGGGAGGCAGGTTTTTCGGCAGTCCGCCCACGATATCGATGAGTACGCACACAGGCTGCAACCTGCTCGATGAATTTCGGGATCTTAATGCCCATGTCGCCAAGTATCTTTTTCGACATCGCCGCCCCTAGAGCTGCGTGACAAGTTTTTCCTTGATCGTTCAGTTCCTGCAAGCGTCCGATATCATGCAGCAAAGCGGCGTAGTCGACCAGCAGCAGGTCAGCCTTTTCCGCCTCCGCCAGTTTTCGGGCATTTTGCCTCACTCGCAACGTATGATCCCAATCGTGGCAGGAGGGCATTGCGAGCAACAATTTGCGCACATGTTCCTCGACATCCGGCAAGCGCTCCAGCAGAAAGCGTCGATTTTTATCAGTGATAAGCATATCTGGTTATCTCCCTTCCGGCAACAGAAGCATACAATCCCCATAACTGAAGAAGCGCATTCTGGCTTGTATGGCCTCCGCATAGGCGGCAAAAACATGCTGCTGTTCACAGAATGTGCAGACCAGCATCAAAAGCGTAGATTTTGGTAGGTGGAAGTTGGTCAGCAAGCCATCTACGGCCACTGTTTTTTTGGGTGGATGTAAAAAGATCGAGGTGCGTCCGCTTCCCGGCTGAACGCGCCCGGTGTCCGGGTCTGCACAAGTTTCCAGCACTCGGACAGTCGTTGTTCCCACGCAGAAAATTTTTCCGCCATTCTGACGTGTCCGGTTGATCACCGCCGCTGCGTTTTCGCAGAGGCTGTAGTTTTCTTCGTGCATGACGTGATCTTCGATGTTTGCTACCTCAACCGGTTTGAATGTGCCTGCCCCCACATGCAGGGTCAATCGCACAATCTGAATCCCTTTTGCGGCCAGTTCGGCAAGGATTCCTTCGGTGAAATGCAGGCCGGCAGTCGGCGCTGCGACTGCTCCCGGAACGGTCGCATAGACCGTCTGGTAGCGTTCCTTGTCGTCCTGCTCCGGTGCGCGGTTGATATAGGGCGGAAGCGGAACCTGCCCGCATTGCTCGAGCAAACCCAAGACATCAGAGCGAGAAAAGCGTATCAAGAACGTGCCATCATCGAGCTTTTCCTCGACTGTGAAACTGCTTTCGCCGCCGTTGACAATGACTTTTGATCCGGGTGGCAGGCGTCTTCCCGGCCTCAGCAAGGCCTGCCAGCAGGAGGCCTCTTTCTGCTGCTCGAGCAGGAATGCTTCCACCTTTCCACCGCTGCCTTCCCGGTTGCCCAGCAGCCGTGCCGGAATCACGCGGGTGTCATTGAGCACAAGGCAGTCGCCACTGCGCAAATACGAGGGGAAGCTGGCAAAAGATGTCAATTGCCGCTGCCCGCTATTGCGTTGCAACACCATCATCCGTGACTCTTCCCGGTGCGGTGCCGGGTGTTGCGCAATCAGTTCCGGAGGCAGATAATAATCAAAATCAGAAACTTGCATGATATCCTGGTAAGTAACTTGGGAACGATTAATGCATTGCTTTGCGCATTTCCCGTTCCGCCTGGTCTTTTTTCAAAGTTTCGCGCTTGTCATGGACATTTTTACCCCGGCATAAGCCGAGTTGGACTTTGACTATGCCGCGATCGTTGAAATACATGGAAAGCGGAACCAGAGTCAGCCCTTTTGCCTCGACGCTCTTCTTCAGGCGGGCAATTTCGCGTTTATGCATAAGCAGGCGCCGGTTTCGTCGGGGAGCATGATTGTTCCGGTTTCCCTGGCGATAGGGGGCAATATGAGCACCCAGCAGAAACATTTCGCCGTTTTCCACCTTGGCATAGGAATCCACAAGCGAGACCCCGCCGGCACGGCAGGATTTCACTTCGGTACCGGTCAACTCGATGCCGGCTTCAAAACTTTCCAACACCGCATAATCATGTCGAGCTTTTTTATTTTGAGCAATATTCTTCATTACGTTCAACGCTGGTTCACTTATCTGTCATAGCCCAATACACTTCGGGCATCATTTCAATATAAACTCTGAACCAGCAACCAGCAAGGGCATCCCTTGCACCTCCTCGCTTTGCATAAGAAAACCGTAATGCCTCTGTAGTACAAGGTTTAGGGGAATGGGGTGCGTAGTGCGGGGTGCGTAGTGCGTTGGGAACGGATGCAGGGGGCGCAGATTTAAAAAGTAGCGCAACCGTCCCGGTTGTGATTATTCTGACTGTCGTGGGGTGCGGGGGGATGTCCTTGCCCTGTCCACACCGTCCACACTGTCCACACCGTCCACACCGTCCACCACGTCTGACCCGCACCACGCACCACGCACCACGCACTACAGACACATTACAAACCGGCATTCGAGTTGATTTCCTCAGAACCTGACATAAATTTTGCTATTGACAACATCAGGGTGTTTTCATTCATTTTCATGGACATGGACATGGACATGAATGGACATCATGGACGGGATGGACACGATGGACTTTTCGTTTGATGGACGGAATGGACAGTTTCAAGGACGTCACCTGCTGTACGTGTCCATTCTGTCCATAAAGA
>JAPXLT010000137.1:0-11902 GCA_033809415.1 Lentisphaeria bacterium | reverse complement strand
GTTGGAGATGCCGCCGCCTCCGTGTCTCCGTGCCTCCGTGAGAAAAAAGAAGAATCCCTTGGTGTGAGTTGACGCCCACGACTCGAAAAGCTCGAAAGTGAGAAATGGCTTTTGTGCCAGGAACTTGTGCGTTTGGTTTTGAAAAATCTTTCACAAAAAAGAAGGTTTTGAGGGAAAGTGGTACTGAAGACGCCCTTGTTCACCAACATGGTGAATGGCATGATCTTCATAAAGCTTTGAAAACAAAAGGATTATGACTAAAAATCAGTTTTGACTGCTTTTTTTAGGATTATTCTTGCTGCGTTGGCTCGGCGCAGACCTTTGGTAAGCCTCATAGCCGCTAGATCAGCCAAGTCAATGCTTGTTTAACTGGTTTTCCTAGGAAATTGGGCTAACCCTTATGTTTCTGTATGCTTCCTTATGACGCATTACAAATCAACAGCTTTCTTACAAGGGAAAACCGCCATTCGAGTTGATTTCTTAAGAACTCAGCATAAATTTAGGTATTGACAACCTTGGTGGCTAATAGGACTATGGTTTTTTTGGTAATATCATATTACACTACAAACCATCAAGTTGTTAATTATTTTTGACCTTCTTTTGGGGTTGTTTTAGGGATATGGACAAAGAGCGATATGTTTAACTACGGAAATGCAAATGATGCACAACGTAAAGCAATCTCGACAACGCATGGGCCATTACTAATCACCGCTGGACCTGGCACTGGTAAGACTTTTACACTGGTTAAGCGGGCGATTTATCTCATTCAAAAATGTAGCGTCAAACCGGAAGAGATTCTGATGGCTACTTTTACCGAAAAGGCAGCCAAAGAATTGGTGACTCGTATTACAAATGAACTTGCCGAATGTAATATGGAAGTAAATCTCAATGACATGTACATAGGTACATTTCATTCCATTTGTTCAAGAATTATTGCAGAGAACATTGACTATACAAACTTAAGGCAAAATTACCGTACCTTGGATGGCTTTGAGCAATCTTATTTTATATACAAGAATTACAAAAAAGTCTTTGCTCGTATAGATGATATTGACACGGTGATCGATCAACAAAGGAGAATGGGGCAGTGGGTTAAATCCACTAAAATTTGTACAATAGTCAATCAACTTAATGAAGAAATGGTAGCAGTAGATGCACTCAAAAATGATACTGATAAGCAAATTTCGACTATCGGAGTAATATTAGAGGAATACAGGACACTGCTAGCTCAAAATAACCTTATTGATTTTGCCACTCTGCAGACAACTGCTTATGATATATTGTCACGCAATGAGGGCGTGCTGGCGGACATCCGTTCAAGGATTCGCTACTTGATGATAGACGAATATCAAGATACGAATTACATACAGGAAGAGCTAATTTTTCTCCTGGCGGGTGCCGAGCAAAACATATGTGTGGTCGGTGATGATGACCAAGGCTTATATCGGTTCCGCGGAGCGACCATTCGCAACATCCTAGAGTTTCGTGATAATCCAAAGTTCAACGGACGTAAGGTCAATCAGGTGCAATTGACCGTCAACTACCGTTCCGACAGCGACATCGTCAATTTCTACAACCACTGGATGGGTAGCGTCACACAGTTCAATTGGGGTAAATTTCGCATTCCAAAAGTCATCGAGTCATATCAAGCCAATCGCTCCATTCACAGTCCCGCAGTCATTAAATTGTCTGGTGATGACTCGGTGGGGAATTGGCATGACCGCATCTGTGATTTCCTCAAAAAACTCAAAAAGAGTCGCAAGATCACAGATTACAACCAAGTCGCTTTTTTGTTTAACTCGGTGAAAAACGCTGATGTGAAAGCGCTGGCGGATGCCATGGAAGATAGCGGCATACCCGTTTACTCGCCACGCTCCAAACAATTTTTTGACAGACCTGAGATACGTCATGCCATCGGAATTCTCATGCTGCTGCTACCAGAATATGCTGAAAAACTCGCTGGCGGTAAATATAAGGAGTATTTCATAGGCGATTTTTATGTGGACAATCTGGCAGCGACGCGACAGTGGCTGAATGAATCCGGCAACGCTAAATTGAAACGCTGGGTCGAAGAACGCGCACGCATGCATCAACTTATGGAAGAAAATGCCACCACCGATTATGCGTTTACCGGATTGCTCTACGAGATGTTTGGATATGAGCCGTTCAGGAGTATTCTCGACACTGACCTGAAAGTCGGTACTGTGGCTGATTTGCGCCCCCTTCGTAATTTGGCTTTTTTCACCCAGCTTGTGGGAAAGTACGAGCGCTTGGAAGGGGTTGAAATCCTTCATGGGGGAGGACGCCAGCTGAAAGATGCTGAGTATTTCTTCAACAACTACCTACGCCTACTCACCAAAGAAGGTGTTGATGAATTTGAGGACGAGACGGAATATGCGCCTCCCGGTTGTGTGTCTTTTATGACCATTCATCAGGCCAAAGGCATGGAGTTCCCCATCGTCTTTGTCGATTCGCTCAAGGATGTGCCTAGGCAAGTTCATACCAGCGAGACCATGAATACTATTGCAAAGCGTTACTTCAAGCGTCAGGCATTTGAACCGACTGACCAGATTAAGTTCTTTGACTTCTGGCGGCGCTACTACACCGCATTTTCCCGGGCGCAGAATCTTCTGGTGCTCACGTGCAATGAACATCGGGGCAAGGGGCGGGGGGACCACAACGTTCCCAGTAAATACTTCCAGGATTCCTATAACCGACTCATTGCACACGATGATCCACGCTTCAAGGTCGAAGAATTCACTTTCGCGCAAGTTAAAGAAAGTGACATCAAGGAAACTTATTCCTTTACTTCGCACATTGCTGTTTATCAGGCTTGTCCCATGCAGTATAAGTTTTTCAGGGAACTCGGCTTCCATGCGGTGCGTACCGGCGCCATGCTTTTTGGTACGCTGGTTCACCAGACCATTGAAGAAGTCCACAAGGCTGCCCTTCGTGGCGATAATGCCCAGATCACAGCCAGCAACGTCGAAAAGTGGTTCAACGAGAACTACACCGTGCTTTCTATGGCCGAGCACTCCTATTTGAGCCAGCCGCAACGAAATGCTGCGCTTGCTCAAGTGCAGCGCTATGTTGATTGTCAGCGCGGTAACTGGGAACACATTAAACAGGCGGAAGTCGATGTCAGTCTTGTCAAGCCGGACTATATCATCGATGGCAAAATCGACCTGCTGCGCGGTGAGGGTGATTCGGTATACATCATTGATTTCAAGGCCGAGCAAAAACCGAAAACCGAGACTGATGCAAGGGTTGAGCGGTACCGTCAGCAACTGCAGATATACGCAGACTTGCTAACCAAAAAAGGTTACGATGTGTGCGGCATGCAACTGTACTACACAGGCACGGTAAATAACGACAACCCGATCATTGCCTTTGCCAACAAACCCGAAGACGTGGAAAAAACAATGCTTGTTTTCGATGAAACAGTCCATAGAATTAAAGAAAAGGATTTCAATGATTGCGCTGGGAAGTCAGCTGGAATATGCCAAAACTGTGACTTTCGCCACTTCTGTAAAGGAAAGTGAAATCGAAATATGTGTGCGGAAAGCATGAAACTTCAGGTGAAATAAAAGCTACGTATCACACCCATATACATAAATCAAGAGGATTGCACAGATCATGGATGCACAATACAGCACGTCGGGCTTAACTTGCGAAAACCAGAAAACACCAGTAGCGGCAACTGACGCTGGTTCTTATTCTGCCCCAGCCAATGCCAAGCTCTCGCAACTTCAGAAGAAATTGGCGGAACTTTTTGAGATGGACAAGTCCGACTTGGACTTTGGCATTTACCGCGTGTTCAACCTGAAACGCCGTCAAATTGCGAATTATCTGGAAAAGGAACTGCCGAGGGCGGTTTCCGCCCTGGAAGACAAGGCCCTGGAGGACGAGGTCTATTCACATCTCTACAGATTTTTCGAACGATACTACGTGGATGGTGATTTCATTTCCCGCCATTTCCAGGGCAAGGACAACAACTATGTAATCCCGTCCAACGGCGAGGAAGTCGCCCTGTACTGGGCAAACCAGGACCAGTACTACATTAAATCGGCAGACATTCTACAGGACTACAAGTTCAAGTTTGAAGTGCCAGCCATTGACAGTACCGGACGGGACATCATCAAGACCCGCACCGTGAAGTTTTTCATTGTGGCCAGTGACCAGGTGAAAGACAATAACAAGGTAATCAACGATCAAGTCTTTGCTTTCTTGCCTGCCCGTGATATGGATGACGTCCATTTTTTGGAGATCATTGATGAAGAACTACAAATTCCTGTTAAGAATGTACTCGTCAATAAAGCCGAAAAACCAGATTTTATGGCTGTTCTGACGTCGGAAATTGATTTTCGCCCTGGCATTCAGGAGTGGCTGCGCCCTGCCTTAGAGCCGTTGACCGACAAGGATGGCAAACTTATTCCTGGCTCCTCGCTCCTCAAGAAGCACTGGGACACATATAGCAGCCGCCGGAAATCAGATTTCTTCATTCACAAAAACCTCAAGAAATTCTTGTGCGGTGAGTTAGACTACTACCTGAAAAGTATGGTCGTGCAAAATCTCAATAATGCCACGCCAGCCGAACTCGAAAAACTTTCGAAGGTAATTACCGCTATAAGACACATCGCCATCGGTGATAACCGAGTTCCCGGCCTTATCACCTTCCTCGCTGAATTCGAAAATTTTCAGCGAAAAATTTGGCTCAAGAAAAAACTGGTGCTTGATGCCGGTTATTGTATCACCTTGGATAAAATACCAGAGCAGTACTACAAAGCCATAGTTGGCAACACAGCCCAGGTACAGGAATGGGAGGAACTGGGACTACTCAACGAGTCCGCAGAACCCCAGAACGTCCTTGCCATGGACAATCTAAATAAATGGGCAGCACTGCAAAAAACCTGGAAGGACCATCAGCTGCCCGGAATGCCCTCTCTATCACTAATGGCAAATACAAAATATATGACGGCGCATAATCGATGCAGCATACTGGAGGCTATCGGTGATGCCGTTGATGAAAAATGCGACGGAATCGTCATTAATTCCGAAAACTTCCAAGCACTTAATTTAATGGGGAAAAAATTCAAAGAACAGATTAAGTGCATGTATATCGACCCACCATATAATACCGGAAACGATGGCTTTTTGTATAAGGACGGATACAAGTCATCATCTTGGCTTAGCAGTTTGTATGATAGAGTCTACACGTCATTGCCGATGCTTTCGGATGATGGTATTTTTCTTTCCTCAATAGCTGATCATGAAGTTGATAAGATGCGATTGATTCTGCATGAGCTATTTGGCAGAGAAAATTTTTTGGCTAATTTCGTCTGGAATAATGAGGGGAATATTGACAATCAGAGTAAAGTTAAAGTCAATCACGAATATATCCTTAGCTACTGCAAAAATGAAAAGAATTATCCCCATGCCAGAGTTATCGCTCCCGACATTACCCAAGATAGCAAGCTCTATAACGATACCATAGAAAATTCCATAACCAAGAATGGGCCAGCGAACCCTCCCAGCGAAGTCACCTTACCTGTCGGTTTTCCCGCTTCATTTGAGAATGGAAGAGTAGCTTCTCGTGATGATGAGTGGCCCAGACTACGTGATGACGTTATTGTTCAAGATGGTAAACTTGTAAATTCCGTGCGAGCATTTAGTGGTTGGAGTTCCCGAAAACTTTTGGACGAATTTATAATAAAAGGATGCCAGCCAATTACTGATTCAAAAGGACTCATAACCTGGTTTAAAATAACTCATACAGGAGCCATATACTGCTATAAGCAGAGAGAAAATCAAAGTCACGTCCTATCAATTATTAAGAACGTTGGTACTGTGAAAAAGACGAGTGGACAACTCGCCTCAATGGGGCTATCATTCTCGTACCCGAAGCCAGTAGATATGGTGGAGTACTTCTGTAAATTTACGAACGTTTCAGATGCCTATATTCTAGACTATTATGCAGGATCTGGTACCACAGCACAGGCAGTGATTGGCGTCAACAGAAGTGCCAAGGATTGTAGCCGCAGAAGATACATTCTTGTCGATATGGGCGACCATTTTAACAATATTATTATGCCTCGTATCCAGAAAATCATCTACTCCGTCGACTGGAAAGGCGGTAGGCCTGAAACACAGGATAAAGGCATATCGCACTGTTTGCATTACCAGGTGTTGGAGTCCTACGAGGATGCATTGAACAACCTGGAAATTGACACGGGGTTGGGCGACCGTGCGGACGCCCTGTCCGATGAAATGCAAGCGCAGTACACGCGCAACTATATGATGGAGATGGAGACCAGGGACCACTTTCGTTATGAATACGGCTTGGCCCATCCCTTCAAGATGACCATAAATGCCTATGATTTTGAAGCGCAGGCAAACACGCAAAAACGGGTTAACATGGTGGAGACCTTTCACTATCTTGCTGGCCTGCGCAACGTAAGGTTCATCAGGCATCAGTGTGTCGACGGGTGCCCCGATGAGCTGATACTGGTCGTTGAAACCGCAAAGGCGCCGGATGGCCGTGACCTAGTCGTCATCTGGCGTGACGTAGAGGCTTTTGACAATGAGCAATTGGGCGCTCTTCTGGCTGGGGAACTGAACGACATGGTCCGTGGAAAGTCCGTCTATGTCAATGGTGAGACTAGCCCGATTTACCCCGACGGTTACACTTTCCTGTCCTTAGATCGCGATTTCCAGAAGTTCATCATGGAAGGCACCGAAGTTGAGGAGGGGCGCTAAGTCATGGGCAGAAAACCAAAAAACAATAGTAACGCCAACAGCGCTTCCAACGTGTCTCGTCCCGCGTCCGGTGTCGCCACCGAACAACAGTTGCTCGGGCGTCTCGAACAGCGTCTGGTCCTGGTCGATTTTCTGATGACGGAACTTGGGTACTTGGCTCCACCTGATCAGGATGAGGATATGGCGATATTGCGCAATTCACGGGGAATGCAGGCAATGCGCAATGCATTTAATACTGTGAATACGGCAGATTGGGCAGATGCAGACAACGGATATCGGGCTGTCTTGCGTAACACGGCATCCGAGGAATTACTCGCAGGGCTAGACGAGTATTCGGAACGCGTTGAGCACTACTGGCAGGAACTGGCCGAAAAGAACCGCCTCGCCAATAATGCACCCACCGCCCGCATGCCCCTGTACTTTCAGTACGTTTCTTTGATCTTAACCGAATACCTGCTGGATAATGTGTGCAACCGAAAAGACGAATTTCTAAAACGGCTGGAATCGCATCGCAACGCTTTCAACAAGCGCCAATTCCCGTCTGCAAAAACTTGGAAACAACAAAATTTGGAATACGTGCCTGCTTTCACGGACGCTGATTTGCACAAACAGGCGCTTTACCAGGCAACCGGCTCGGGCAAAACCCTGATTACCCACTGCCATTACTTGCAGGTAAAATATTATTTCGGCGATGATTATTTCAGCCGTTTTCTGCTCGTTACTCCGAATGAAGATATGTCGGATCAACATGTGAAAGAATTGGAGGAGTCTGGCATACGAGGCTGGCTGTGGAAAAAAGGCGCTAAAATACCAGAAGACGCCCAAATTATCGTTATTGATATACATAAATTCAAGGGGCTGAGCGGTACCGCAAAAGGAGCTAACCAGACTACCGTGGACCCGGCTGAGTTCGGTGGACGCAACTGCCTGTTCGTGGATGAGGGACACCGCGGCTGCACGTCGGGTACCATGAGCGTATGGCTTCAGTATCGCAAGCAGTTGGTTGAAGACGGCGGTTTTACATTCGAGTACTCCGCCACTTTCGGGCAGGCCGTCAAGATGGAAGCCGAAGCAAATAATGATACGCTGAATGCTTACTGCAAGTCCATCTACTTCGATTACTCGTATAAGTACTTTTACCACGATGGCTACGGTAAAGATTTTCGTATGCTCGGATATGCTGAAAATAATTTGAGGACGTTGACTGATGATGACGAAGCAAGGCGCTACTACACAGGCAGCTTGCTTCTCTATTTCCAACAACACAAATTACTGGCTGACGACAGACGCGGCCAGAACCGACTGTGCGACTTCTCCTTGGCGACACCCCTGATGATTGTAGTTGGGCGCACTGTGACCGGCGGAATTTCAGACTCCAGGGAAAACACAGATGTTCAGAAGGCACTGCGTTTTTTTGGAAAGTTCATACGTAACGCGAATAACCAGAGCGTGGCTGACCTGGAATACTTGTTGCGCCTGACAGAACACAGTAAAGACAAGGATGGGCAATTTTACAGGTGCTTTGGAGCGCCTCTCACCAATATAATGCGGCGTTCATATCCAGCCAGCGTGGCGGGTAGTGCAGAACGTTTGTTCGACGATATGATGGTCACACTGTTTCACAAGAAACCGGATGATCGTTCCCAGCAAATGATGACGCTGATGCATCGTACTGGCAGTGACTGGGACGAGATACAGATTGAACTTCAGAGCTGCGAAAATGCGCCATTCGGCTTGATACGTGTTGGAAAATGCTCAGAACTTTGCAAGATCATACGAGAAGACACCCAAAATGACTACTGCCAAGTGCGCCCAGAATCCATTTTGATGCAAGACAGCCTGTTTTCTAAGCTGAACAAACCGGACGGAGACAGTATAACCCTGCTCATGGGCGCAAAAATGTTCACGATGGGCTGGAACTGTCACCGTGTTTCCAGCATCGGTCTTATCAATGTTGGCAAGGGGGAAGGAGCTGAAATCATTCAGTTGTTTGGGCGGGGCATACGCCTGAAAGGCCATAAAGAGTGGCGCATGAAGCGTATGCGCTTTGTGGGCAATGAATTGGCTGCATTGGGTCTTGGACTTTCCGAAGAAGAGGAACAAGCTGTCACTGAATTGGAAATGCTTAACATTTATGCTTTTAATGCGGACTACATGATGAAGTTCCGCAAGATCATTCAGGAAGGCGAGGGACTTTTCCAGAAGAAATCACTTAAAGTGAAAACAAAACTCGATGAGATTCCCAAGGAACTTTTGGTCATCATGACCAAACCCGGAGTCCCTGAATTTAATCGGAGTGGAAAACTCGAAGACAAAAATAGCCGGGATCATATCCATATAAGACTGGATTTGCGCAGCAGTTTGTCCCTTGCGAAAGGATTGCGGGACGGGGATATGGCTAGTGACCAAATACATGAGGAAAAACTGGCGACGGCTACGAGCGAAGACTGGAAATTTCCGGAAGAAGCCTTGGCGTTCTTCGACTATAAATTGTTGCTTAGTGAAGTGCGCGACTACTGCAATGCTAAAGGCTTTTTTAACTTGTCCATCACTGAAGATGATATATGCGTGATTTTGTCAGAACAGTCAAAAGACAAACACTATAAGATTGTAGTTGATCAGGGGAAAGCTCCCGTCTTCCAAAATATTGGGGATTTGTTTACATGGCAAAAATGGGCGCTTGACATCCTAATGAAGTACTACGTGAAGCTCTACAATTCCTTGAAGTGTGACTGGGAAGAACCTTATCGCGAATACCGCCCCCTGCGTGAAGAATGCGAACAAAATCCACAGGGCGAAATTGCAGCTATGATGACGCGTGACTATGAAGTATTCTACGGGAGCACTTGCGAAGAGGAAGCGGAAGGACTGAAAACCAATCGCGACTCTCTGTACTGGGCACAACAAAAAAGCGGGGACATCGTCGCTCGTGATTTTTTGCATCATTTCATCAATCCGTTGATATTTATTGGTGATGAAGTGAAGGACATGAATGTGATTCCTACTGCTTTGAACGAGGGCGAGTGGAACTTTTTGCATGATTTGGAGTTGTTCTTAGAGACTAATCATAAATTTTTCAAGAATATCAACGTGCACATTCTGCGTAATTTGAGTCGTGGCAATGGTCTGTATCTACACGTTGATGGAAATCGTTTCTATCCAGATTTCATCATGTGGTTCAGATACGAGGGGAAGCAGTACATTACATTTATAGACCCCCATGGCCTTGTTAATGAAGAGAAACAATTTAACAGCCCGAAAATCCAGCTGGCCCTACCGGAAGAAGAACTGGATGAATCGCTGAAGAACAAAATGCGGACTATAAAGCAACTGGAGAAAGACCTGCAACGCCATGATGTCGTGCTTAATAGCTTTATTCTTTCGCCCCTGAAGACGAATATGTCAGATTTGATCTGTAGATGGCAGTTGCAAACATCATCCGTCACCAAGGATGATATTGCTCGAAAATTCAGTCATTACCATATTTTATTCATGAAACCGGATGTCAGTGTGCCAAAAAACGATAATCCGTTTCAGTTCAAAACCACCAAGGAGGGACTTTTCAATCAACACGGAGATTTAAACTACATAGCTGAATTGTTTACCAAAGTCTTGTCGAAGTAAACCCAACCAATTGACTACAAAGGGAAAAATTACCATGGATGCACGAGCACAATCGCTTATGGCTGACGTTCTTGGTTCTAGGTACTAGAGCGCTTTTTAAGGTTCCAGTTATCCAACACCCTTTTTTCTGTATTTTTCATCAACGAAGACTGTATCTATAACCCACATGTTGCCTTCATCAAGCCGAGACGAATGAGCCATTTTTGTCGGAATGCATTTCTTGTATTGCCACGGGTCGCTTCAAAATGAATCACTTTCCCAAGGTCAGGCAACTGAACCTCAGGTTCAAGAAAGCGAGCGTTATTTTTTCTTCATCTGATTACTAAGCAATAATTTAAGTGTGGCAAAAAATTGCATTGTTGAAATTCGACTTGTGAAAATACAATGGCACCTTTTAGCCCGGAGGTACAATAATAACCCCCGGTGACCGAGCCCGGAGGGCGAGGGAACCGGGGGTGGGCGGCACCTCGAAGCCCGCGCGCCCGGAGGGCGACACAAACGCAGTCTTGTCGAAGCCTTGAGCAGCTGGAAAAGTTCATTTTCACTTGTTGTTGCGCCCTCCGGGCGCGGTTTTTGGGGGAGTCCCCACCCCGGGTTGCGTCGCGCTCCGCGCTTCCTCACCCGGGGTTATTTTTGTGTGGCGCTTCGCGCCGAAAAACCGCTTGAAGAAGTGCTGGCAGGGCTTGAATGAATCATCTCAAAAACCAAAACAGTGCCAGCGCAACTTCACAGAGATTCAGTTATCTGAAGGTTAATGCCTGGTCGTATTTTTGCAACAACCAAAGTCATAACTTTCTGTTAATAATGAAGTTGTTCCATCATCCCTTGTCCTTGCTAGTGTCTATCTATTTCCCTTTTGATTCTTCAACAGGATATTGGCAAAATCTATAATTTCCTGCCGGAGCGCATCAGGTGCAAGGACTTTCATGCTGCCCCAGACCCATACAGCCAGTTCGGCGACTTGGTATTCCGTGAGGTTGTGGAGTGTGACCAGCAACGATCCGTCAGCGGCCTCCTCGATCGGGCTTGCAGGGTTTGAAAAACGTTCACGCACCCGCAATGCCAGGTCGGCAGGAAACTGCAAGCGTACATCTGGGTAGCGTGCAAAATCAAAGAGTTGGCCATTCTTGACACTCTCGAGAATCTGGGGGTCCCTTTCGAAAGAAACGGGTAGCATCCTGGCTTCGGAAATCCGATGCACAGCAAGGACTGAACCCCGGAATGTTTCACCGGCAGATTGTGCAGTGTCATGCGCTTTACCCTTCAAATACCACATGCCGGACTGCCAGGCAAGCACATGCGGTTCGAATTCCATTTCGCGCCTTGTCCCCCTGCTTGAACAGTAGGTCAGCTGCAGTTTGTGGCGCCTCTCCCAACCCTTGAAGACAGCACTGAAGACTTCAGCAGAAAGCGGCAGTTGCAGGGGATTGATGATCTGCATCATCTCCAAGTCCGCATTGTCATGGAGGCCGGCGGGAATTCGTGTCAGCAGTGAGCGCACGGCTTTGTCGAATTCCTGTCT
>JAPXLT010000136.1:0-11915 GCA_033809415.1 Lentisphaeria bacterium | reverse complement strand
AGTCCATTGTCCATTCAGCAGTCCATTCTTGTCCATTCCGTCCATCGTGTCCATTCCTGTCCCTGTCCATCGTCCATAAAAATCTTTCACAAAAAACAAGAAGTTTGGCAAGAAGTACGAAATTTTATAGGGTTGTTGCCACGGTCGAGTATTCATTTTGCAGTATATTCCAAGTAGGGTGGGATTCCTTCGAGGCTTAGCCCGATATCTCCCTGTGACCAGGTAAGGAGCGAGAAGGTCTGTTCAAGGTCGGAATTATGAACGGGTATGGTCAGGGAAATCCCCTGTTCCTCGGGAGATGTTTTTTCAAGCCAGGGGAGCAAGGTAAGCGTATTTTTACGATTTTCGAAAGCGATTATTTTTCCGGTGCCGTCTACAAGGATCACCCCATAATATCCCGGATGGGATGCTTTTGCGCATACAGTAAAGGCTTTTGTTCCGCGTGGGACTTTCAATTTGAAGAAGAGTGGGAAGCCTCTGGCGAATTGTGAACCGGGTACGAGTTTCACACGAACGACAGCATCCTTTCCGGTGTCGGCATTCCAGAAGCTGCTCATGTCATCATCAATGACGAGGTTAAATAGATCACCGGGTTTCCCTTGAAGAGGAATACTGTGCCGCATTTTTTTCTCTTCGACGGCACCATCGTAACTTGCAATGGCAGATTCGTTTGGATCAAGCAGACGATAGGAAAAAGTGCTTTTCCCATTGGGGCGGCGGTTGTAAAAATCCCGCTCGAGGAAAAGGGTGGCTTGATCAGCATGCAGCACGATCTCGAGTTCCTTGCGATCCGGCCCACGCAATTGCAGTCGGCGAGGAGCTGTGCTTCGTTCTTGGAAAAAAAGTTCTTTGCTGTAGGTAAAGTTATTTGGCGATTGTTTTATCATTTCAAAAAGAGTGGGAGCAAAAACGAGATTCAAGGCTAGGTCTTTGCCGATTCCGTTTATGGGCAGTCCTTTGAGCATGCTGAAGCGAAGAGCGGTCTGAACAATTTCAAAGCCGTCCGGATGACCGTCGGCATAGGCACCCGGAAGAATCAGCATGTTGAGAACGGAACCCGGTACCCAAAGTGCAGTGCTATCCCAGAGCGCGACATAAGGCCAGCCAATCGCGGAAGGTTCCCAGGTGGTACGAAGCCAGTTGGCGATCGCTGAGAGATTCTTGTTGAGTTCCGGACGTTTTGCGTGTCTGGCATAATGATGAAGAGCCTGTGCGACAATGCCCATTTGGAAGCAGGAGTTGCCGAACGCATCCGGGTGCCCGCTGGCATAGCCTGCCGGGAGTTTGTAAGCCCATGCGCCCCCCTTTTCGAAGTTCTGAACCTTAAAAAAACTATCAGCGACTAGGGTGGCGGCTTTCAGGTATTCAGGGTCTCCGCTTGCCTCGAAGGCTTGCAGAAGTCCTTCCAGCATCCAGGCATGGCTGCGGGGGTTACCTCGGTTCTGGTATGGTTTGACAGAGCCTTTTTTGAAGTGATCGGCCAGCAACAGAGCCGATTCGGCGATGTCGGCTTTGCCGGCCAGAAGCCATGCCGTGAACATGCCTCCACACCAGGAGTGTCCATTGGCTGGATTTGCATATCCCTGTTGTCCTCCAAACCACGGTTTGGGACCCTGGTTGGATTCGTAGCGCAGCCCGGTATGCCCTACGCAGTGCATATGATTGCCACCCAGAAATTCCTGGAATGGAGTTGCGTGGATGATATCGACATCCGACTGATGTCTGGCGGCTGCCATGGCCAGGCGATAAACGTCCCGGTTTCCAGTTCGGGCAAATAGAGCAAAGAGTCCATATGCGAAATCATATTCATTGTTGCCCCAGTTTCCGCCGTTTCTCTCGCCGAACCAGTCTCCCCAGTTCAGGAAACCGTATTCTCGTTGCGCCTGTTTAAGCTTGAGATGTTCATAAAATGCTTCCAGGGCACGGTTATCAAATGGAGACAAAAGGTCATCGTTTGAGACTCCGGGGAGTGCTCTGGTTGTGGCATGCCAGGCACGGTCAACCACAGGAATGATTTCTTTTGCCGAAAGCGGGTTTCCGTCGAAGTCGAAAAAGATTTCTTCAGTAAAATTCATGCCGGCCATCAGGCGATACTTTCCGGAACAGAATGGGAAGCGCAGGTAGCCTGGCAGATGTGAATTAAAATCATTGGAAGGCTGTTCCGGCAGCAGCTGGATGTCCAGTCCTTCATTGGTTGCAGCAAATGCCTTAGGGTAACGTTTACCGGCGTCGGCAAGCCCGAAAGCGATATTTCCGTTGAGTGATGCGAAGAGTCCGGTCTCCGGCATGAATCCCTCGTTTACTTCGGAATCGAGATAAAAGATCGTGTCATCCGGCTGGAAAATCCTTGCCACTCCAGAAGTCATCGTTCCTTTGCCGCATGTTAGTTTCAATGAGAGCGCTTTCAGGTCATTCATTTCATTGGAGAGGTCATTTGCGCGGTAGGTAAAAACGATTCTGACACTGTTCGAGTGCGCAAAGAATCGCAGGCGTACCGTGTAGCTTGCAGGTCTTCGGTCTCCGATGAATTCACCATCGATGCGGAAGGTGACGGCGAGGGCACCCTGTTCTTCAATCGAAATCCGTTTATGTTTTGCTTTGGCTGGTTTGCTGTTTTCGTCGAGCAGATATGGCGTAAGCGATCCGAAGTTCTTATCATTGATGCGGATCTGATCAGCAAAGGCGGAGGAATCCTTGACGATGCAGCAACTCAATGAACCTGTGGAAACATTGAAACCACCGGCATTTTCAGTGACTACAAGAGGAGAGTTTACTGGCATCGACCGGGTGACACCTTTACCGGCCTCTATCCGAAAAACGGCGCTTTCTCGAGCTTTCAGGGGTGCCATGAATTGAATTAATGCCCATTTGATCGATTGGTCTGGCCAGAAGCCGATGGCAGAAAACTGGGCGGGGACTTCGCTGCCGGATGGTGAAAGCACTTTCAAGTTTTCCAGACTCTGGAATTTTGTTTCAGGCAATGGGAATCCGAAGCGGATTTCTGCTGTGCGGGCAATTCCGTCTTCCTCCTGGATTTCCACCGGTATGGAAACTTTATCCAATGAAGAGGGATTTCCGGTTGGATTTTTGATCAGCGTCTTGGTCAGATCAGCGTATCCCTGATGGCCTTTGTAAATAGCGAATGTCGCTCCTTTATCTTCGGGAGCAAGGAGTTGTATGGTGTGATCCTGCCAGGCAATTTTGTATTCCGGTTGCTTGAGCCAGAAGTCCTTTGCCGGATATGTCTCATATGGTTCGGACTCTCCGGCTCTTGCCTCGAACTCGATGTGAACTGTTTTGTGGGATTCAACGGTTACGAGATCATAAATTGGGGCACGGTATGCGCCTCGTTCGATTTGGGGATCGGAGGTGATATTGACTGGAGCTATGCGGTGACGCCGCAATGTTCCACCGGTGACCTTGAAATTGCGGAATTCAATCCAGTTCAATGTATTGTAATCTGAGTGACGATCCTGCCGCTGGATGGCAATATCGCCACTCAGGTCAGGGGTGAAAGAAAGTTGATATTTTTCCCAGGATGCGCCGACTGTACGGGGAGTGAAAAACGACAGGCGCATCGGCAGTGCTTCGTTGCTTGATGTATCGTCTTCCATTTGAAAATCAGCATTTGTTGCTTCTTGCTTCAAATGAATGCCGGCTGAAGTTCCATCCACGACTACCCGCAAGGCTCTCCGGTTTGATGGCGGCTTTGCCGGAAGCTTTTTCTCTTCATCGGAATGCTTTGTAGCATCTTCAGTGGTTCCCCGCATCGCTTCAAATTCCAGAGTGACAGGCTGGCCTGCCTTGACCGCGAGGGTATCTACGATTCCGTGATAATGGGCGGCTCGCACGATGCCAGGATCGGAAGTCATCCTATTGACTTCCGCAGTCCGATGGAGGATGACATCAGCTCCAGTGACCTGGAAATTCCGGTATAACACCCAGTGGTTGATTTCAGGCTGGCTGGATAGTCCCCTGCGCGAGACATCTACTTCGCCATTCCTGCCTGGAATGAACGTGCAATGATACTTTGTCCATTCAGAGGGTGCCCTGCGCGAAATTGCAAAAATCAGGTATTGCTCGGACGGCTTTGCCCATTCGGGATGCCGGGGTGCCAGCCCCTCACTGGCATTTCCCTCAGAGACGGGAATACCCATTTCACGCCCGTCGATATCTAACTTTACAACGCTGAAAGCAATGGCGGGGCACAATAACATCAATATGATGGCAAACGATGAAAACTTCATTCAAGAACTCCATGGGAGATAGGGTGCAGGGTGCAGGGTGCAGGGTGCAGGGGGCAGGGTGCAGGGTGCAGGGTGCAGGGGGCAGGGCAATACTCTTAACTTAACGCTGTACAACCACACAGACGCCAAGGTCGCCAAGCAAGCGGATGGAACTCTCTACTTGAGCGTGACTGTCCAGTCGCACAGATAGTTTTGGGAGTTGATGTACATGGGCAAAGTAGGATTTTGACGTGCGCCGGAAAGGACATGCCCATCGCAAAAAAGGATATTTGTTGACAAATTGTGATGCCTTCCGGTCACATTTGTTGTTTTGCCGAATGTAATTCCGTTGAATGCACCGGTGTCTGCTCCGGAAGTATAAGGTCCTCCGCCGTCCCAGACCACGCCGACTTGGCCAGGATGCTTGATTTCAGTCACAAGGCAGGTACTGTGATAATTGTATGCCGTGTAAGAGAGTTCCTGACGTATAATGTGATGATTGCAGACGTAATTGCCAATGTAACGCCAGAGGCCTGGATTGTATTGATTGAATGTTGACAAGGCCCTGTTTGAAGGGCAGACCAAAATGCGGATTTGATCCAGATACTTGGGCGGATTGGAATTGAGATATGACCGGAGTGTCGCAAGTTGATTATAGGTTTTCCCGCTGAGGTAC
The DNA here is from genome assembly GCA_033809415.1 of Lentisphaeria bacterium. Lineage (GTDB taxonomy): Bacteria > Verrucomicrobiota > Lentisphaeria > Oligosphaerales > Oligosphaeraceae > JAQVUB01. Next base: position 7,013 of record JAPXLT010000136.1, on the reverse strand, counting down.
TTCAAAATATGTATCTGCCAGCTGTAATTGGCTGTATCACTGGTGAAAGGATAAAAATCGTTGTTGTCATCCTGATAAAAGGCTATACCCGTGCCGATTTGACGAAGCTGGTTGACGCAGGTGATCGTTTGCGCTTTGGCTCTTGCAGCGCTCAAAGCCGGCAGAAGCATCGAAGCCAAAATCGCTATGATCGCAATAACCACGAGCAGTTCTATTAAAGTGAAGAATACATGAAAACGGAGCTTGGCATACCGGAAAAAAGCCTGCTGCACAAATAATGACTTCTTCATAGTGAAATCCTTTCCTGTCTTGAGGTGCATCCCGCGTCACTCAAAAATGTATCATTTGTATAGTCGTTTGCAATCTTGCTTTGGAAACATTTTTTGAAATGTTTCTACAACCTGTTTGATGGAGTAACCGCCTTTGGGTGCCAGAAGTGGTCCTGCCCAGTTGAATCCATGGGCATAGCAGATTTCTGTTTGGTATTCCACCATTCGCGGACATGCCCGCAAATTTGGCAGGAGTGTCGTCCAATCAATGGTTCCATCGTATGGCATTCCATGAAGGTCATTGTATCCGTTGTTGTCATGGATATGACAGGTTACGATGTTATCCTTCATTTTTTCGAAAGCATCATTTTCGAACTCGATGCCTTCCCACCACTCCCGTTCAAGCGTCCAAAAACCAGGAATCGGATATACTTTTCCATACATGGCCTTGTCTTTCCACGGCGCCATAGACATGATGTTTGCATGCCCGGTATCATAGCAGAAGCCCAAATGCGGATTCCCTGCGTATGGCGCCGCAAAGTTTACAATTTCCTTTGCGGAATTCGGTTTTTCGAAGCAATTTTCAATGGCGATGATCACGCCGTACTTTTCCGCCTGGGGAAGGAGGATTTCCAATGATTCCTGGAAAAAAGGCCTGGTTTTTTCAAGAGGCGTGTGGTTGTGTACATAGAAGTAGGCATCCGAGTGTACTGTCACGGTATTCATTTCGAATTCGGAGGCGATCTGCAGAGATTTAATATATGTCTCGAGCATTGCCGGACGCAGTTCGGGATCCGGAAGGCTCAAGCCCGTTTTTTCGTTCTCGCTGAACAGAGCGTGCATGGCACCAAATTTGATTCCGTACTCGTGTTCAAGGTTTTTGAGAAAGCCGATGAAATCCGGTTCATTCAATGCGCGTTGCAGTAAAGAAGTGGTGAAGACGAAATGGTTTGCGCCATTGTCGAGAAATTCACGGATGATGCGAGGCATGAGAGCATCCGGGAAAGAACTCCAGTCATAGTTGTAGTATAAATGTTTGCAACGCATTTTGTCCTGATTCATTTTTGAAAATTCCTTTATCGTATAATCCGGCTTTGCTATCGCTCTGTCACCGCTAATCTGCATCTGCTTCAAGGTAAATATAATATAAATGGCACCCGGTCATCTGGTGCCTATAACCCCATTTTTAACAACGAAAAAACACGAAAGGACTTGGCGTGGGCTAACGTCCACAACCCATTTTTTGTCCACGGAAAGCACGGAAAACTCGGAAAATTTTGTAGGGTCGCTGCTTTGACGGATGGAATGGCACGCGGATTTGTGATCTGACCTATTGGTTTCTCCGATGGATCAAGTAGATCGGTCGGATCGGCGATGTTGGGATTAGCCCTGAAGGCGCGACATAATCTCTGTCCATCGTCCATCGTCCATCGTCCATCGTCCATCGTCCATTGTCCATCGTCCATCGTCCATCGTCCATTCAGCAGTCCATTCTTGTCCATTCAGTCCATCGTGTCCATTCTTGTCCTTGTCCATCGTCCATAAAAAATCTTTCACAAAAAGGAAGAAGTTGGGAGTAGTACGAAAGGAGCAATGGGTTGGTCTTCTGTAGTGCGTGGTGCGGGCGATGTTTTATGGAAGCTTTCCATTAATTGTCTTCATTCTTGTTTGATAGTGTTATATTATTACTGTTTTCGTGGTTTTGCTGTGTGTTTTTCCACGTACTCAAGAGCAAAGGGGGCATTATGGACGCAAGAGATCAGGCCAGTTTGAATTATCATCGTTATCCGGTTCCGGGCAAGTTGCACGTTGTTCCGAGCAAGCCCTGCGAGACGCAGCAGGACCTTTCGCTAGCTTATACGCCGGGGGTGGCAAAACCTTGCCTCGAGATCCGGGACAATCCACAGGCCGTATATGAGTACACTGGCAAGGGGAATTCGGTAGCGGTAGTCAGCGACGGCACTGCGGTCCTGGGCTTGGGCAACATCGGCCCTGCGGCGGGTTTGCCGGTGATGGAAGGCAAAAGTGTTCTTTTCAAGCGCTTCGCCGACATTGACGCAGTGCCGATTTGTCTGCAGAATGTCTTTACTGCTGATGGTAAAACCGACGCTGACAAGCTGATCGAGTTGACCGCAGCCTTGGAGCCGACCTTCGGCGGGATCAACCTCGAGGATATTGCAGCGCCGGCCTGCTTCAAAGTAGAGGCCGTTTTGAAGGAGCGGATGGGCATCCCGGTTTTTCATGACGACCAGCATGGCACGGCGATTATTTCGCTGGCGGCGCTGCTGAATGCAGCCAAGCTGACTGGTAAAAAACTCTCCGATATCCAGATGGTGGTCAATGGCGCCGGCGCAGCCGGAATCTCCTGCACCAATTTTTATATCAGCGCCGGTATTCGCCGCGAGAATGTGGTTGTCTGCGACAGCAAAGGGGTGATTACCAAAGAAAGCGCATCCAATCCCGCAAAACTCGCTTTGGCTACCGACCGCCCCTGTCGGACGCTGGCCGAGGCGATGCGCGGAGCAGACTTGTTCCTGGGCTGTTCGACTGGCAACTGCGTGACCGAAGAGATGGTTCGTTCGATGAATTCTGATGCGATTGTTTTTGCGATGGCGAATCCGGTGCCTGAAATCATGCCGGACTTGGCCGTGAAGGCCGGCGCAATGGTCGTCGGCACCGGACGTACGGATTTCCCCAACCAGATCAACAATGTACTGGGTTTCCCGGGCATCTTCCGGGGAGCGCTGGATGCCCGCGCCCGGGATATCAACGAAGCGATGAAGCTGGCCGCGTCAATGGCACTGGCCGAAATCGCCTGCATGGAGATACCGGAAGACATTCTGGCGATTCTGAAAGCCGCCTATCCGGCAGACGCCGCTGCTGGCATGTTTGACGGTAAAAATCCCCTGAAGCCGACTTATGTGATTCCGAAGCCTTTTGATCCCAGGGTAGTGCCGCATGTCGCCCGCAAAGTCGCTGAAGCGGCAATGCAGAGCGGAATTGCACAAAAAAATATTGCCGACCTGGACCAGTACGAGGCAGAATTGACGAAACGCTTGCAGCATTGAGTCCTCTGCCGTGTACAAAAGGATTTTTTAACAACGAACCACACGAAAAGGCACGAAAATTTTTTATAGGGGTTGCTGCTTTGACGGATGCGATTGCACGCGGATTTGTGATCTGGCCTATTGGTTTCTCCGACGGATCGGACGGATCAAGTAGATCGGTCGGATCAGTCGGATCGGCGATGTTGGGATTAGCCCTGAAAGGTACATAATCTCTGTCCATCGTCCATTGTCCATCGTCCATCGTCCATCGTCCATTGTCCATTCAGCAGTCCATTCTTGTCCATTCCGTCCATCGTGTCCATTCTTGTCCCTGTCCATCGTCCATAGTACGAAAACTCTTTGAACGCCCTTTAAGATGAGCGGTTTACGCATACAACATCCGGAAAATCCTCCGTCTTGGCTTGCCGACTGGCTTTCTGACAAAGAATTGCGTGCACAGTTCAAGCCAGGGATCATTTCGGCGGCTTGTAGTACCCTTGCCAAACCCGGTGGCAGTTTTGTGCTCAGCTGGACGGAGGACTCCCTGCAAGCCAGGGTCGGAGTATTTACCTGCACCTGGCACAAGGCGGAAGGGGGCTGGCGTCCGCGCTGCAATTGTCACTATCCGGATTCATTTTGCCTGCATGCCTACGCAGCGGGCTTGCTGCTGGCGGAAGTCTGCCGGCAGCTGAACTGGCAGCGTCCGTCCGCAACGTTTCTACGGGTTCCGTCAGCACCGCCTCCTCCCATGGCGACGGTGCAGCAGGATTTCATGTCCGCCCTGTATTCGGATGGCACAGCTCCCAAGCGCGAGATGCGTCTGGAGGTGGAAGCCGATTTTCATCATGAGGCAGGTCGGGTCGGAATCCGCTTTTATGCACACGAGGCTGGGCGCCGACAATTGCTGAAGCTGGGCAATGTGTATACGTATGCAGGCGACCTTCTGCGTGAAAAGTACAAAAATCTGCGTTCCTGGCCAGCAGAGGATCAGGAATTTTTGAAGTGGGTCATTGCTGTAGTGCGCAAAGTGCCTCTCCGGAACCATGACCTCATCATGCTGAATTTGAGTACAGAGGAATTCCTTTCCTGGCGCAAGCGCTGGAGCGATCAGCCCGGGCGCTTTTTGAACCGGGATACGCAGCAACCCATTCTCCCGCCGGGCCCAGTCACTCCCGCACGCCTGACTGTCGAAATTACAAGGCAGAAGGAACGCTTCCGGATAACCCCGATATTTATTTTTCCGGATGGGCGCCGCCGCCAACCCTATGAAATCATGCGGCAACTCGAGAATGATCCCAACCGCATCGAAGCCCGCCGCCAATTGCTGGCTTGGCAGCCGCCGATTCCCTGGCATGCGTTGAATCACTGGTTCAGTTCAAAGCCACTGCTCCTAGACGAAAAGCAGGTGCGCTCGAAGCTCGGGGAAATTTTGCATGGACGCTTTGATCTGCTGGAAGGTGACTGCATAAAAAAAGACAAGGTCACATCTCCTGACGCGGAACTCTATGCGGATTTCCAGCAGGGTAAATTCCAGATTGCCTGTAACTTCCAGGGAAACAAGGTTGCATTGCGTGGCGAGTGGCCGCCGATCAGTCGCATCGAGGCGTCTGGGGACGGCTTCAAGGTGCTGCTCGAGGCTCCGGATTCGGCGGCGCTTCAATTGCGTGAGCGCTTGCTTGATTTCGCAAAACGCCTGGGGCAGATTCAAGAATACCAAGTTGTGCTGGAAGGCACCTTGAAAAATGCTTCGGAGTTGAAGACATTCTGGAACAGTTTGCCGGAGGGTTCCGTAAAACATCATGCTGCTTGCTTGAATGGTCTGTTGCAGGATGATCCCGGTATGCTGACGACGCAACTGAATTTACGGGGGCAGGGCGGCTTGCTCGAGTTGAGCGTCAACTGGCAGCTTGGACGAACTTCCATTCCTGCGGAGGAATTGCAACTGGCACTGCGCTATCAGCAGTCGGTGATGCATTTGCCCAGTGGGCAATGGCTCGCTTTTGATCCGGAAAAGGCAGCCAAGTTGTTGCAGAAGATGGAAGAGATGGGAATCGGCCTGGGCGAGACGCTTCCTTTGCTCAGGCATCAGGCATCGGAACGCATCCGGGAACTGACGAACAATGATTTCGTCTCCCTGAACGCCGACAGTGTCTCTTTCTATGACCGCCTGTGCCGGGAACCCCGCCAGGAAGTGATGGTGCTGCCAGACGAACTCGAACCGGTTTTGCGCAGCTATCAAAAGAGCGGCTTCGACTTTCTGGCAGACCGCTGCCAGCACGGCGCGGGCTGTATTCTGGCGGACGATATGGGATTGGGTAAAACCTTGCAGGTGCTCAGCGTCCTTTATGCCGCAAAACAACGTGTCCAGCAAGCTGGCGGGGAATTTCTGTCGCTGGTCATCTGCCCCGCCACGGTGATGAATGTCTGGAAGACGCAAGCGGAAAAATTCATACCGGGGCTGAGGGTCGCGGTCTGGGAGGGAAATAAAAAGGAGCGCGAAAGAATTTTTCATCGTGGCGGCTTTGATATTCTGGTCACACATTACGGCATGGTGCGCCAGGAGCAGGAACTGTTGCACAGCAAGGAGTACGACTTCCTCGTTCTTGATGAGGCGCAGGCCATCAAAAACCCGACCGCGCAAGTGACCCAGGCGGTGAAAGCGATTCGTGCAAAGCATAGGCTCGCCTTGACCGGAACCCCGATGGAAAACCGGATACTCGATCTCTGGTCGATCATGGATTGCCTTAATCCAAATTTCTTTGGCGCGCCGGAAGATTTCGTGCGCCGTTACTCCGGGAATCCGGCGGCTTTGCGGAAACGTCTCCATCTTTTGCTGTTGCGCCGCAACAAAGCGCTGGTGGCATCCGAACTGCCTCCCCGCATCGTGGAAATCTTGCCGGTCGAACTCTCTGAACAGCAGCGCGATTTGTATGACCGGACGCTTTTGCAGACCCGAAAGGCGGTCAGAGAATATGGCGCCATCCAGATACTGGCCGGGTTGACAAAATTGCGGCAGATCTGCTGCGATCCTGAACTGATCCTCAAAGAGCCTTTCGATGAGTACTCAGGAAAACTCCTGATGTTGCTGGAAAAATTAAGCGAATTGGTCGAGGCGGGGCATTCTGCGCTGGTTTTCAGCCAGTTCACCAGCATGCTGGCCTTGATTGCGCCCCACCTAAAAAAAACAGGCATCCCATTTTGGACGATTACCGGGGAAACACCGTTGCCGCGGCGCGGCGAACTCGTCCGGGAGTTCAGCGACGACGAACGACCTGGAGTCTTTTTGCTTAGCTTGAAAGCGGCTGGAACCGGCTTGACTCTGACCAAGGCCGATTACGTCTTTCTATATGATCCCTGGTGGAATCCTGCTGTCGAAAACCAAGCAATTGACCGGACGCACCGGCTCGGGCAGGATAAAACAGTCGTGGCCTATCGGATGGTTGCCAAAGATACTATCGAAGAACGTGTGCTGGCCCTGATGGAGCAAAAACGGGAACTCTTTGACGCGGTCATCGGAGAAGCGGATGAACAGGCAATCCCAGGGAAACTGACTCGCGATGACCTCCTCGAACTGCTAGGATAGGGTGCAGGGTGCAGGGTGCAGGGTGCAGGGTGCAGGGGGCGGGGTGAAGGGTGAAGGGTGAAGGGTGAAGGGTGAAGGGTGAAGGGTGAAGGGTGAAGGGTGAAGGGTGAAGGG
>JAPXLT010000135.1:0-11940 GCA_033809415.1 Lentisphaeria bacterium | reverse complement strand
CCGCACCCTGTCCCCTGCACCCTGCACCCCGCACCCTGCACCCTTAATAGAACAGGATGTAGAGCATAATCATCAGGAATGCCAAGAAACCGATGCTGAACAGCAGCAGACATAGAACCAGTACCGACACCCGGGGGCGCATGCTCTTATGCATGGCAATCGCGGCTTCCAGTGTAAGTTCCTCCTGTTGTCCTCCAGTGTCGAAGTCCAGGCCACTGTCTTCCCGCATGACCCTTTGCAGCCGGATCGGGGTGTCACCAAGTATGATCCGAGTTCCAGTGGATAGATTCACCGGCCGGTTTTCCAGCAAGGCTCCGTTAATGAAAGTCTTGATATTGCGGTTGCTGTTTTCAAAAGTGACATGGTCGCCATGCACGGTAATTCTGCCATGAAGGCGAGAGACTTCGCCTTGGCGGATGGTGATGTAATTGTCCGCCGAGGCACCGATGGAATTGACGCCGGGCCAGAGAACCGAGCGAGCGTCCACATCGGTCGTTTCTGGAACCCAGACGATATCATAGGGACTCGGTCCGGTTTTCTCCCCGAAACAGAAAAAAAGTTGCCCAAAGCGAATGACATCACCAACTTCCAGCTGGGCTTGCTTGATTTTTACCGCATCCTTGACAATTCCGATATGGCTACGGTCGATGATATGCCAGGCGTCCCCCCGTTTTTCCAGCAAAAAATGTTCACGGCTGATATAGGATTCAGCGTAGGCTTTGAGACTGATTGTGCAGTGCGAGGAACGCCCCACCATGATGCGCCCGGACTGTGCATAATGCTCGGTGGAAAAGCGGACCAGCCGCATTCCGATGGAGTTGTAGATATGACAAACCGGCATCGGTAGGTCTCCTCGAGATCAGGCGAAAGAAGCCAGTTCCTCCTGTACCCGACTTTGCAGCATGTCAGCCAAACCAGCCAAAGGAACCATTTCAGAGCGTTTGCCCCAGTCGCGACACTTGAACTCTGCCTGCTGCCCGGCCAGGGTCTTCGGTGACAGAATAACACGCAGCGGGACGCCCAGCAAGTCCGCGTCGGCAAAGGCGGAACCGGCTTTTTCGCCGCGGTCATCATAGAGCACTTCCAGATTTCGGCTTTGCAGCTCCTGATAAAGCTTCTCGCAGGCTTCACGGACTTCGCTTTGCGAGTGATTAAGGCCAATGATCTGAATTTGGTATGGGGCAATGGATATTGGCCAGACCGGACCGTAGTCATCATGACATTGTTCGACGACTGCCGCCATCGCACGTCCAACCCCGATGCCATAGCAGCCCATGATCATTGACTTGGCCTTGCCGTCATGATCGAGATAAGTGCAGTTCATCGCATCGGAGTATTTCGTCCCCAGCTGGAAGATATTGCCGACTTCGATGCCTTTCAGCATCTGCAAAGGCTGCCCGGTGACCGGGCAGGGATCGCCTTCCCGGACAGTCGCAATATCGGTGACAATGACATCGGATTTTGCATCGCAATCGCGGTCGAAATTGAAGTTGCGGTAGTGAAAATCGGTTTCATTGGCACCAGTGACCAGATTGCTCGACCGAGCCACGGAATGATCGATCACAACCCGCATGCCTTTCAGTGAAAGCTTGTACAGGGATGCGAAGCCGGGCACTGCGCCTGCTGAACGGATCAGTTCATCGTCGGCAAAAGCAAGTTCCGGGCACTGCAAGACTTTCTTGAGTTTGGCCTCATTAACCTCGAGGTCCCCGCGGATATTGACAAAGACGAGCTTTCCTTCGTTGTCCTTGTAAAAGACGGCTTTGCAGGTCTGGCTGGTAGGGATGCCAAGGAAGGTAGCGACCTCCTCGATGCTTTTGCAATTCGGAGTGGCAACTTTTTCCAGAGGCAATGGCGGCTCCTGGACATATTTCAGCGGGGATGTGGCGACTTCCCGGTTGGCTCGGTAGCTGCCATCCGGCGAGCAGAACAGAGTGTCCTCCCCGCAATCGGCAATGGCCATGAATTCATGCGAGACAGCACCGCCAATCATGCCGGAATCAGACAGGATGGACAAACAGTGCTTGAGTCCAATCCGCCGGAAAATCCGCTCATAGGCTTGATGCGCCTGTTGATAGTATTTTTCCAGGCATTCCTGCGAAGTATGGAAGCTGTAGGCATCCTTCATGGTGAATTCACGCACCCGGATCAGACCCGCGCGCGGACGGGCTTCGTCGCGGTATTTGAGTTGAATCTGATAAAGCATGGCCGGCAATTGCCGGTGGGAAAGAATTTCCGTGCGGGCAAGATGGACGACCACTTCCTCATGTGTCATACCAAGCAGCATCTCTTTGGCATTGCGATCCTTGAAACGCAGCAGCTCGGCACCGACGTTGTCATACCGTCCACTTTCCCGCCACAGTTCAGCCGGCAGTACTAATGGCATCAGGATTTCCTGACCGCCGATGCGATCCATTTCTTCCCGGATAATCGCCTCGATCTTACGAGTAATCCTGCGACCCAGCGGCAGCAAAGAAAAAATACCGGCGGAGAGCGAACGGCAATAGCCACCGCGCACAAGAAATATATGGCTGGCGGTCTGAGCATCCCGGGGGGCCTCCCGCAAACGCTGCCCAACTAATTGAGATAATTTCATAAAACACCTGATCTAAGAAACCGTTAAAAATGCATCCCGCCTCCTTGCAAGGCAGAAAAAATAATATATCCCTGAAAAAACACCCTTGCAAGAAATTTGCCGCAGAATCAGCACGGAACCAGCACGCCAATAAGTAAGTCGTCAGTGAACCTGGGTAGGCGAGGAATTCTTTTTGAACAACGAAATGCCCGAAAGGACACGAAAAAATTTCATGGAAGTGGCTTTTTCTACAAGAACAAGCAGTATTTTCCATGAAATTTTTTCGTGTCCATTAGTGTTTTTAGTTGTAAAAAAGCCCCTGTAACCCAGTTTTGACACATTCGCCAATAATAATGTGTCTTCTGTAGTGCGGGTCAGACATGGTGGACTCCGCCAAAGTAACACTTCTATAAATTTTCTGCGTTTCCGTGCTTTCCGTGGGCAAAAAATAGATTCTAATTGCCGATCATATAGAAAAACTTAACTGCTTTTTTTAGGTTAAAGAACGTTGTCCTTAACAACGAAAAGGCACGAAAGTTTTATAAGGTTGTTTGCTCTGATGGATAAGCCTGTTCTGGCAAAATTCTGCGGAAAATAGCGGCAGTTTTCGCTGCTGATACCGTCCTTTGCACGGGTAAACTCGTCATGGTATTTCATCGAAGACGCGGACGAAGTCTACTTCGAAGAAATCGGGGAGAATGGCATCTTCGAGGGTGGGGGCGTGCCTGCCGGTTTCACGGTAGCCGGCGCATTCGGTGGAGACGAGGATAAACTGTTCGACTTCAGATACGGGGCCGGTGACGACGGCACCCGCGAAGCCAGCATTGCTGCCTTCGCCGTCAAGGACTTTGCGTGCATCATTGGGATCGGGTGACACCCTGCCGACTTCCTGCCCGTCGGCATAGAAGACGTAGCCATTGGGGTGCCAGTGCACGCCGTAGTGGTGCCAGCCGTCGGGAGTTTCGACAAAGGGCCAGTTGAAGTGCCCATGACCGCAGGCTTCCGCGCCGTAGCCTCCCCAAATATTGCCGCAGATAAGCTTCTTGTGTTTGTACATGCGGTAATTTTCCATGATGTCGCATTCGACGCCGGCGCGGCGCGGGTCGGGGTGTGCGCCGATGCAGGGCGATTGCAGCCAGAAGGCCGACCACCAGCCGTCATTTTTCGGGAAGCGGCAACGTATTTCATAGTAGCCATAGCGGTGCATGAATTTGGCTTCCTGCTTTTTGCCGAAGGGCCAGAAACCCTGGCGGTCCCGGGGTATGTCGAAGGTCAGCGAACCCGTTTGAAGGTGTGGTGAGCAGAAGTAGCCATCTTTTTTGACAAGGTGGAGTTGGAGGTGGCTCTTGCCATCAAGTACGACGCCCTCGTCAGTGAAGGCTTGAAAGCGTTGCCCCCAGAAATTCAGTCGGTAATTCCACTTGCTGCTGTCCAATTCGGTGCCGTCGAATTCGTCGTTCCAGACGAGTTGCCATTTTTTGCCGACGGGCAGAAAGCTGTCAGCGTGATCTTCGAGTGTGAAAGTCTGCATCATAGTTGAACCTCGGTTTGGATGTTGCTAGTGAACCTAAAAAGGCAGTCAAAGCTGGTTTTTTGTCTTAATTCATTCATTTTCATGGACATGGACAAGAATGGACATCATGGACGGAATGGACACGATGGACTTTCCGTTTGATGGACGAATGGACAGGTTCAGAGACGTCGCCTTGCTGTACGTGTCCATTCTGTCCATTGCGTCCCGTGAGAGGGCAAACATCAATCACAACCGGGACGGTTGCGCTACTTTTTAAACCGCATGCAATTCTATCCATTAGAGTAACACTTCTACAAATTTTCCGCGTTTTCCGTGCTTTCCGTGGTTAAAAAATAGATTTTGATTGCCAATCAATGGAAAAGTCAACTGTTTTTTAGGTTCATCGTCATGGCACTGGATGACGGCGAGCGGACATATGGAAGGGCGTCGGATTGCCGGCGAGTTTCACCAAGTTGAAATCCAGCGTGTCTCCCGCCCACGTGGATATTTTTAGCGGTCCAGGCATTTCCTGATGACCAGCGAATAGCACATGCCCGTCGTATTCCAGAAGAATCTGACCGTCTGCAAAGCGGCAAATCCTCAATGCTGTCGTTTCGTTGAAGCGCGGCGCGACATTTTCCGTTTGTCCGCCGATGAACTCGTCAAAACCACGGAAGCGCCACGGACCATCAAGGAGGGCTACCAGGCTTCCAACAGCAATTTTCAAGCGTCCGGAATGGCGCAGGCGGATATCCAATTCGTAGGTCTCGGGCAAATTGCGGCTGATGTAGGCCTCTGGTGCATGCAGCTTCGACTGTAATCGGAGGGGATACTCGCCACCTTCTCCTGTGCCTCCGGAGATGTCCCAGCGTTGGGGAATGAAGGCAGTTTCCGTTTCCATTGGCGGTGTTTTTGCTGATAGCAGGAAAAGACGCATGTCGCCTTCAGGGACGGTGAAAGAGAGCAATCCGTCGGCGAAGACAAAGTCTTCCGGGGCGTTCAAGCATCGGGCAACAAGTGGTTTGGCAAAGGAAGACAAATCGAGCCTGAGGTTTTGCGCGCCGGTGTAGCGGAGATGAGAGGCGACGAGCAGTATTTCATTGTCCCCTTGCCACCAGGAGACAAGGGCATCTTTGACGTCATTCTTCAGTATCACATTGTTATCCTTTTCCCAATAGGGATGAAAGACTGCATCTGTGCGTTGCCACCAGCCTGTGACATATTTCTGGAGCTTTCCGTGTCCAGAGGATTCAATTCCGTGGGGAAGGCTCCACGGAAGAGCAAAACGGTTGTCGTTGCCTGAGCGGAAATAGAGCTGGGGCAGAAAGATTCCGCGGAAGCCGAAGGGGTGTCCGGAGTAGTTGTACAGGAGCTTTTCCGGTTCCAGGAGGTAGCCTTTCCGATAGCGGCTGAGTTGTTCGCCATCAAAGTAGTAGTCACAGAGGGAAAGGGTCACGAAGGATAAGCCGCCGCCGTTGTGGACCCAGAGGGGAAATTTATGTCCTCTCGAGTCAAAGATGCCGCGGAGACGTTTGAGAAAGGCGCGTTGTCCGCTTACACGACCAGAATTCCAGTCCCCTTCCCACTGAATGGACAAGGCGTCATCGCAAAGGTGTGAGGGGTTGTGGCATTCGAAGGTGAAAGCTGGACCATCCAGGTAGACACCGTCGATGTCGGCTTCAGTGGCCAGCTTCTCGGCACCATCAAGAATCAAGTCTCCGGCACTTTGGCGGAAGCAGATGACATGACAGGGGACATCCTTGCCTGGATTGTATGCTCGGCGGTACCAAGTACGTTTTGGTGGGGCGAAAAGTTCGGCGGCAAGGGGGGCACAGCCCGGGGCGTCCTCGGCTAGGACTGATGAGAAGTACACATAGAAGCGTCGGTTTTCGGCATGTGCTTCTGCGGCTTTTGCCTTGGCTTGAGGGATTTTTGCCAGGTCAGGATAGCCCTGATAGTCGGACCAGTTTTCGAACCAGAGGCGCATATTGTCCATAAGAAGTGGGATATTGTCATTGCGTACGGGGGTAGGAAGAAGGTAGAACTGGAAGACGCCATTGTGACCCTTGCCTTCTCCCTTTGAACTTATTAGATTGAAATAGATTTCAGAGGTGCCCTCTGGAGTCTTTTCAATTTTTATTTGCAATCCGTTCGCGTTGGAAAGAAAGGCGGTACCCTGGAAATCGAAAGCTAGTCCGCGGTCGAGGCTGCCGAGCCAGCCGGAGGTTGCATTCATTGTCATGGTTCCAGTGCCCACGGTGAAGAGTTCCTGGCTGGAAGCGCGGATTAATTTTCGTGCCAGTCCTTTTGCCAAGGGAATCCTTATTTGCAAGGAATCCAATTCTTCCATTTCGATGCCCTGGAGGCGGAAGCGGATCGTCGCCAGACCATCGAAATCAACGTGTGTCCTGATTTCTATCCCCCTACCTTCTCCGCTTCTGAACTCGATGGCGCCATCCCCCACAGGAATAAGCTTTTCCAGTGGGTGGATCGGCAGCATATGACCGTCGGCCATTGCCTCAATTCTGATTGGAGCGGAGATGATTCTTCCGCCTTTCGCAGCGGCTCCTGTTGGTAGCGCTGAATCGGCAAACTCCCATTCCGTGGCCAGCAGTTTCAGCTTTTTGCCATCGAGGATTGGAGGGACGAAAGGATATGGTACACGGCCGTCTACGTATTCCTTGCCAGCCTTAGTGTCAGCCCAAGAAGGCTTGGCACAGCCTTGTCCTTCTGCTGTTCCGATGACTTGTCCATCTAGGAACACCTGAGCCTTCGCCTTGGCGCCTGGAGCCAAGGGGCAAGGAACTTCCAAGTTGAGGATGTGCCCGGATAGTAGACGAGCAGTTTTCGCCTGACCGCCCTCGACCCGGAGTTCTGCAAGGCCACTACCTCCGGCGATTCTGGCTGCGAAGACTTGTTTCAGTGGATAATAATGAAAATATTTTGCCTCGGGGACGGATTCTCTTGGCGTCTCCACCTGAAACAGCGTTTCCTGAGTAGCCTTGTCAGCCTCAGCTGGCGACAGAAAATGCAGTGGTCGGAAAGGCATCGCAGCGTATCCGCCAAAGGCTGGCAAGTGCCAGCCATACATATTCATGCGGTAAAAGCGAAAGGCGTTGAAATGAAGGGCTGTTTTCGCTTGGGCGTCGATGCCGGCGGAGGCGAGTGGGATGACCAAACGAGCCGCCCATCTGCCCGCTGCCCTTGTGACTTCGGCAGTGAATCCAGGAATAGGTAATGGTGTTTCGTTGTAGCGGCGATATAGATGCCCAGCACGGCTGCAATGAAACTCATAGTAGTGGCGCACTGCCGCCTTCTTACCATAGGCGCCATCGTAACCGCCAAAGGCAAGGCTTTCTGATGCAGCATCATCTAATCCCAGCACAATGGCAACAGATTCCAAGTTGCCCGGTTCAAAAGATTCCCCATCCTCGATAATCATGTCGATTGCTTCCCCGTCAGAATCCTGGCAAAGGAATTCGGCGATAAGGTTTTGTCCATCCTTGGCCAAGAACAATGTAGTTTGGACGGGACAGGACGTTTCTCCTCCAATAGCAGTGAAGTTTGCCAGTCTGGCAGCTGTTTCATGCTTGAAAATATTAGATACCGGCGGAATGAGGCAAACTTCGGCGGCTGTGACTGATATGGTGGCGGCGAGGAGCATGGGTAGAATGTACAGCATTCGGTTCCTTTTTATTTAGGGGGTTGGATCGAGAATACCGGCGGCGGAGGCTTCGCGCCAGTTTCGGTGCTCACCATGTCCATCATTGAAAATGGCGTTGTTTTTATTTGTACCGTGGCGTTCGCAGTCCCAAGCTTGCGGGTTGTTGAAGAAGCCAACGTATTTCCACGCCTGGAACTGGCAAGCACTGCGGGTTTCACTGAGGACGACTTTGCCGATTACTTGTCGGCTGTCCCAAGGATAGCCGTCCAATTTGTAATTCAAGGCGATGCCGAGGTATTCATTGGAGGAGGTGGGATAGACTCTTCCGTTGATGACATGTGTCGTGCCGAAGCTTTTGGGGTTGAAAGGCTTTGCGGGACAAATGAAAATCGCTTTTGGGGCGGCATAGAGCTGCAACAGGGCGGTAGTCCAAGGACGTGGCACATCACCGTCAATGAAGTTCAGCTGCCGATGGGGGTTTGCGGCGTTGTTTGCGTAATATCCTGCCTTTGGCGGGACGGTATAGTCATCCGCATAGAAGGTCAGCAAAAGGTATATTTGCTTGAAGTTCGACATGCAGGTCGAGGTCATGGCCTTGGCCCTGGCTTTGCTCAGGGCAGGCAGAAGCATACTCGCCAGAATAGCTATAATCGCTATCACTACGAGCAACTCAATGAGTGTGAAAAAACAAAACCTGTGTTTTTGGCGACAAAAGTACATGGCTTTCCTCCTGGCTTGTTTGATATTGACAATGAAAACCGGGCAATTTACGAAAATAATTTATTGCTATGCTAAAATGTGTCAAGTATGCAATTGGCTTTTCGCGAAAGAATGTTATATTTATTCAGTACTGCTGAATTTGCAGGTTCATGGACGCTTGCTGCCCACAACCCATTTTTTAACAACGAACCACACGAAAAAGCACGAAAATTTTTATAGGGTTGCTGCTTCGACGGATGAAATGGCACGCGGTTTAAAAAGTGGCGCGGCCGTCCCGGTTGTGATGCCCTGACCGTCGTGGGGTGCGGGGAGATGTCCTTATCTTGTCCACACTGTCCACTACGTCTGACCCGCACCACGCACCACGCACCACGCACCACGCACTACGCACTACAGACCCATTGCCGGTTATGCCACAAATTTTCTTGCCATCGTCAGTGTTGCCGAATCAGGGATTATTCCTCGCAAATTCAATTTTTTGACAGGAGAAAACGATGGGGTATGAGACCGTCAAATCCGTAGAGAAGGCGCTATCCATTCTGAATCTACTGATCGATTGCGCGGCGGATGGTCGTCCGCTGACGTTGTCTGACATCGCAAAACAGTCTGGTATACCCCCGAACGTTTCGCGTAATATTTTGCGGACAATGGAGAAATGTGGCTACGCCCAACGTTTGCGCCATGGCGAGTATCAGGAAGGTAGCCGTTGCTATCAGCTACTACGCTCGACAGGAATACTGCGCTGCCTATGCGAGGTCGCTGAGCCGGTCATGCGGCAAATCGAGGTGGAGCTACGGGAGAGTCTGCTTCTGGTCACTGTAGTAAACAATAAACGCCTTGAACTGCTGCGGGTACAGACGAAGACGGACTGCCTTTACCATCCAGAGTGGCATGCGAGTGAAAATATCTATGCGATGCGAACGACACGGGTGAAGTTGGCTTGGTTGACTCGCTTTCAGCTGGAGCGTTTTCTGCAACATAACCAGTTGCCGGATGAGCAATCCTGGCCGGAAGTGTGCGGTTCGGTCGCCAATCTGCGTCATGAACTTAAAAAAATCCGCCTGGCTGGCGGTTGTCTGGATGAGACGCCCGCTTGTTATGCTATTGCTGTGCCTGTGATGACGAAAAACGGCGATTGTGTCGCCTCGCTGGGTTGCTATGCGATGTACGAGCGCACAAACCGAAAACGTGCTGAGCAAATCTTCGAACTGCTACACTGCAAAGCCCAGGAAATTACAGTCGGAATGGCGAAATGGTAAGGGCAGCCTTTGCTGCCCGCCCGATGGTCGTGTTTTGGTGCCCGCATCAGTCACTGCCGTCGCCGGAATTGTCGTGCATCCGGAATACATGATCGAGGTAATGCCTCAGTAAAGCTGGGTGACAATTTTTTACAACGAAAGAATTCCTCGCTTACCCAGGTTCACTGACGCCTTACCCGCCCCAGATCCTAACGTCGTAATGGGTCTGTTACAACAATGGGGTCATATACAAAGGCAGGCACAGAAAGCCGTCCTTTTCCATGATGTCGCCGGAATGAAGAATCAATGGCCTGTCCAACTGCCGGGCAAATTTCCGACAAAACTTCTGCAATGATGAAAAAGTATAGTTTTTCCCGGATTTTACCTCGATCGGAGAGATATTGTGCCCGCTTGTAATGACAGGTTTTTCAATCAGGAAATCGATCTCCATGCGGTCATCCGCGTTCACTCTGCTTGAATTGGAATAAAAATACAATTTATGTCCGGCGGCCGTCAACATTTGGGCAACCGCATTTTCAATCATCATTCCCTCATTGAATTCCAGTCTTCCGCTGAGGAGTTTCTTGTAAATCTCTTCATTGACCATTGCCTTTTCATCAAAAGCATGGCTGACTAAAAGTCCAGTATCGCCCATGTAGCATTTAAGCGTTGTATTTTCTCTGTTCATTTTCAGACCGATGTTCGGTTCGGTTGTCCGATAGCAATTGTTGATGATCATGGCATCATCAAGCCAGAAAAGAGCATCTTCATACTCCCGGAACCTGGCGGATTTGCCGATGGAAGAGAGTCGGAAGGTCTTTTTATGGCGTTGCAGCTGCGCCGGAATCTCATCAAATATTGCTTCCACTTTTCTTTCGTATCCATTGGCATGCTTGATGATGTCAGCACGATAAAGAGTCAGAATGTCGCGTTTGACGATGTCTGTTTTTACAAAATCTCGCGAATCTGCGTATTCCTGCACAGACTGCGGCATTCCTCCCACAAGCAGATACTGACGAAAATAATCCATTGCCTTGTTGTGAATGGCATTGCCGAGAGGACGGCGTGCCGAAAAACAATCTGCAAGGAAAGGCGCCATGGTTGTATTTCCCATTGCCCAAAGGAACTCCTCAAAATCGAGCGGGTACATCCGGATGTGTCGTTCTTCGGAGGGGATGACAATGTCCGCTACGTTCGCTTTGATCGTCATTAGGGAACCTGTTTCCAAATAATGATATCTTCCATCCGCAACAAGATATTTGATGGCGGAACGCGCTCTAGGGAACAGCTGAACCCCGTCAAAAATAATCAGCGATTTTCCGGGAATCAGCTGGACATTGAAAAATGCGCTCAAGTAAGAAAACAGCGTGTCAAGGTCATTCAGATAACGTTCAAAAAGCTCTTTGACCTCTTTTCCAACCCGGTTGAAGTCGATCAGAATGTAACTTTCATATTCCTTTTCAGCAAATTCTTTGGCGATGTAACTTTTCCCAACGCGTCTGGCACCGTCGATCAACAAAGCGGTCCTCTGCGCATCCGTTTGTTTCCAGCTCACAAGCTGATTATAAATTTTTCTCTTCATAGCACTACTCCTACGTAAAATCACGGATTCAAGATTTTTCAAGTAGCAGAAAATCACGGATTCAAGATTTTTGCTTTTTTCATGGCAAAAAAAAAGCTCCAAGCAGCGACTGTTTGGAGCAAAAGATATAAATTGGGGTGACTGACCGGGCTCGAACCGGCGACCTTCTGGGCCACAACCAGACGCTCTAACCAACTGAGCTACAGCCACCATCTTGGTTACTTCCAATAATATGCCCTCTGATTGCAAATTTTCAAGTCAGCGCCACCGAAGCAGGCGCATCCATCAAAGCAAAGCAACAACCCCTATAAAAAATTTTCGTACTACTATCTTCAAACTTCTTGTTTTTTCAGAAAGATTTTCAAAAACCAGATGCGCAAGTTGCTGACCTTGAATCTCTTTCTCATTTTTGAGAAATTTTTTGAACTTTTTGAGTTCCGATCTAACCGATCATTCGCCCATCTGGGTTGCAGACGTCAGCCCGCCCCAAGCCTTTCCATGCGGCTCGCGGTCAAGCTTCTCAAGTCTCGTAGAGACGGCACCATGAGTAACCCCAGGTGAAGCTGTGCGGAGCACTGCGGAACCTGGGGTCGGAACCCACCCAAAACCATTACGCCGCATCGAGGCGGCGCTGTCGCAGCTTGGATG
>JAPXLT010000134.1:0-12036 GCA_033809415.1 Lentisphaeria bacterium | reverse complement strand
CGGGTGCAGGGGGCGCAGATTTAAAAAGTAGCGCAACCGTCCCGGTTGTGATTATTCTGACTGTCGTGGAGTGCGGGGGGGGGGCTTGTCCTGTCCACTTTGTCCACACTGTCCACCACGTCTGACCCGCACTACGCACACCGCACTACGCACACCGCACTACAGAAGCCCCATTCCCTCTGTCACTCAGTTTTAATGACCCATTACGGTATTTTTTTTTCTCGCATACAGATTAGGAGTTATAGTATTGCAAATCGCGGAAAAGCCATAGGTTTGGAAAACATAGCAGGCCAAACCGCGAATATGCGTACAATCCCATCTACCGAACAATAATCCTATAAAAAATTCGTTTCTTTTGTGTTTTTTCGTTGTTTAAAACGAAGTATTTTCAGGAAATCTCATGTCGGAACCACAATTCAAGGCGGAATACACCAGTGGCAACATTGGCAAAACCATGCTGAAAGCGGCTTTGGCCATGCTGCCGGCCACCCTGGCGATGTCCGGATACAATATAACCGATACGTTTTTCATTGGTCGTCTAGGCAGTGCCATCCCCTTGGCAGCCATGGGATACACCTTCCCGGTTATTATGCTGGTCGGCTGCATTTTCCATGGATTGACCACCGGCACCATGGCGAATCTGGCGCACGCATTGGGACGAAAGGACGGGCGGCAGGCCACCGCGTTGGTCAACTCAGGAATTCTGTTGCTCTCCCTACTGGCTGTCCTCCTTGCCATCCTAGGGATTTTGTTTGCGGATCACATCTTCGTCCGCCTTGGTGCCCATGGTGAAACGCTCGAGCAGGTTCGGGCCTATATGGACATCTGGTTTGCCGGCTGTATTACGGCTGCCATTGGCAATGGCGGCAATAAAATTATGATTGCGGCGGGCGAGCCAAAAATCTCGAGTGCGATGACTGTCATGGGGATGCTGATCAATTTGATCCTCGATCCTCTGATGATTTTTGGGCTGTGCGGTTTTCCGGCAATGGGCATCCGCGGTGCGGCAATCGCCACGGTCATATCACAGGCCGTTTCCGCGACCGTCATCCTTATCCTCTTGAAACGGCGCGGTCTGCTGAATCTGCGTTTGGTGACCTGGAATGGAACTACGCGTTGCTGGCGCCTGATTTTCAAATACGGTTTACCAGCGATCCTGGGCATGCTGCTGATCCCGATAGCAAATACGATCATCACCAAAATCACTGCTCAATTCGGGGACGTGGCGGTGGCCGGCGTGGCGGCGGCAAGCCGTCTGGAAATGGTCGCTTTTGTCTTCCCGATGGCGCTGGGCACCACCCTCATGCCGATGATCGGGCAAAACTTTGGCGCCGGCTTGTATCAGCGGGTGCGAGACTGCCTGCGCTTCTCGATGACCTTCGCATTTGTCTTCCTGTCGTGCGCAGGAGCCCTTTTCATCATTTTCGCGCCGAACCTGGTCGTGTTCTTCACTCCTGAGGAATCCGTCCGCGAAATCATGATTTCCTACATGCGGATTATTCCCCTGGGGTTTGGCATGGTGGAATGCATGCGTTTTGCCGGCTTTGCGCTGACCGCCTGCGGACATCCGCAGAAGGATGCCTGGTTGAAAGCCTTGCGCGTCCTAGGCATGCATATCCCACTGTCCCTGCTGGCATTGTATCTGCAAAACCTGAATGGAGTCTTTTGGGCAAGGCTGCTGTCGGACGTTTTCGGGGGACTGATCACCATCGCGGCAGCTAAGAACATGCTGCGCAAACTGCCCCAGGAGGACAGCCCGGCGACACCGGCAGAATAAGGCAGTAGGTCAGCTCTGGTTTCTTGTTACCCACACGGCAAACTGTCGCAGAAAGTTTGCCAGAAATTCTCGCGTGTCCGGTTTCAGGCTGTTTTGGTTTTCCTCGAAGCTCTCTTGAATCCGTCCGAGATAAGCTTCTGGCTGTGCCATGACCGGGACATTCAGGCAGGCGAGTGTCTGGCGGAGATGGTGATTGGCGCCAAAACCACCGATGCCTCCCTGGGAAAGACTGATAACACCGGCAGGTTTTCCATTCCAGACGCTTTCACCCCAAGGACGCGAGCCGACATCCAACGCATTTTTCAGGACTGCCGGCAATGAACGGTTGTATTCCGGGGTGACAAAGAGGATGCCATCAACCGATTGTATTTGCTTGCGGAAAAGATTCCAAGAAGACGGCATTGCTTCTGCGGTTTCCAGATCCTCATTGTACCAGGGCATGTCGGAAATGTCCACAGCCTCGATGGCCAAATTAAAGCTGGCACCAGCTTCCGCCAGAAATGCGCCAACCTTGCGAGAATAAGATTCTCTGCGAAGACTGCCGCAGAGCAAAGCAATTTTCTGTTTCATGAT
Organism: Lentisphaeria bacterium; assembly: GCA_033809415.1. Lineage (GTDB taxonomy): Bacteria > Verrucomicrobiota > Lentisphaeria > Oligosphaerales > Oligosphaeraceae > JAQVUB01. Next base: position 9,686 of record JAPXLT010000134.1, on the reverse strand, counting down.
GTCTCCGTTATTTCACTAGTTCAATGAGAGGGTATCAAAAGGGGTGGCAGAGGAAAACTGGTGCGAGGTTAAAAGGGATGTGATCGTCCCGGCTACGATATGTATTCGTGCTCATCTGTCTGAATTTTCAGGCGGGCGGGGAACTTCAGTCTAGTCTGACTTGTCCGCCCCCGTCCGACGAGTGTCTCGCATGCGCGCGATTTAGGGTGGTTCGCCCCCTTGGTTGGGTGGGGCTTGGAGGATGTCTGAACCACGGCGAAAAAATAGTGCCGCAAAAACGATTTTTCAAGCAGAATCATAAGAAGTCATACAGAAACATAGTAATTCCCAAGAAATCATAGCGATTCCTGATCCTGGAAATCTGCGCTCATCTGCGTAGTCTGCAGATAAAATACGACCGGAGATTTTGACCATGCAATTTAATCCGATTGGCATCTTTCACTGTCAGGAAAAATATCCGTATGACACAGCGCGGCAGGGTATTTTGGCCGGAGCAAATATTGGCGTGGTGGAACTTTTCCCCGGAAAGAACTTCGAGCAAGCCTTGCGCGACCTGGACAGCTTTACACACATTTGGATTCTGTTTGCATTTCATTTGAATGCGCATTGGAAGCCGATGATCACTCCACCCCGGCACCGGAAACGCAAAGTCGGCGTCTTTGCCAGTCGTGCGCCCTACCGTCCAAACCCCATTGGCCTGAGCTGCGTCGAGCTGTTGGAGATCAAGGGCTTGAGCATTTATGTGCGTGGGCATGACCTGCTTGACAACAGCCCGGTTCTGGATTTGAAACCATATTTGCGTTATGCGGATTGCCATCCAGATGCCGGCGATGGGTGGCTGGGCGAAGAGGATTTATACCAGGTTCTGTTCGAGCCGGTGGCGGAACAACAGCTTGCCTGGCTCGAGCAGCAAGGTCTGACCTGCCTGCGACCATTCCTGATCAATCAGCTTCAATTCGAACCGGCAGATACAAAGCGGCACAGGCTATTGCACAACGAGGAACACTCCAATCTTGTGCTGGCCTACCGCACTTGGCGAGCGGAATTCCAGATCGATGAAAGTTGTCGCAGAGTCAGGGTCTCGAAAGTCTTCTCCGGATATTCTGAAGAGGAACTGCATGACGACAACGACCCATATCAGGACAAAGCTTTACATCGCGCATTTACAGAGAAAGCCCACTGAACACTAATCATCGCCTTCTCGTCTACATCAAAGGGGCAAAGAGCCGCAGAACCCTGCCTGTGATCCTACTTGGCAAACTGAATTTTTTATATTCTTCCTGTGTAATAAGTATGCACTTTTCCAAAACCCTGTCCCAATGTCCCTTGATCCGCCGGGCCAAGTCCTCGTCATAGAACAGGACAGCATTCTCATGGTGGAGATAAAAACTTCTGTAATCCATGTTTATAGTGCCCACTAGGCTGGTAGTGTTATCGGATACTACAGTCTTGGCATGGACAAATCCCGGTTCATATTCATAAATCTTAACCCCTCTTTTAGAAAGCTCGTTGTAGTAACTTCTTCCCACCATAGTGGGGAACCCGCCATGGTCTCCTATATGGGGGAAAATCAACTTTACATCCACTCCCATTTCAGCCGCCGTTTTTAAAGCGCCGGTCATCCGTTCAGAGATCGTGAAATAGGGAGATGCTATATAGACATAGTCCTTTGCCTGGTTAATGATGTCAATATATACTGTTTCGCCGACCCAATCCTTGTCATGGGGGCTTTCTGCAAAGGGTATCGAGAAAGATGGCTTGTCGCTTTTCACCGAGTGCCTGATTTTCAAATAATCCGGATGGGGGTCACTGTCATTTCTCAAGTTCCAAAGCTCTAAGACCATCAGGGTAAAGGATTTCACTGCTTCGCCTTCCAGTCTGACCCCCGTGTCAAGCCAGTGACCATACTTTTGATATATATTAGCATATTCATCTGCCAGGTTTACGCCGCCGGTATAGGCCACCTTGTTATCTATTACCAAGATTTTCCTATGATCCCGGTTATTGTGTACCGTCGTCAAAATTGCATTTACAGGAGAATATACCCGACATTCAATCCCTGCTCCTTCCAATCTTTTAATCACTTTTTTGGGCAGGAAAAACATGTTTGTACCGTCGTAGAGGAACTTTACCCTGACGCCTTCCTTGACTTTCCTGGATAAAATTTCAATTATACGATCTAAAACTTGTCCAGGAGACAAGATAAAATATTCCATAAAGATAAAGTCTTCAGCTTTTTCTAAATCTTCAAACATCGCTTCAAACAAATCTTCGCCCAATTCATAGTACTTGACTGCTGTATTGGAGAATGCTGGAAAGCCCAACATGTAAAGATAGTCTGCCGTCTGCTTTTTCCTTTTGTCCAGCTGTTCCAAATTACCTAAGACTTCTTCATTTTGCATGTTATATGGCCAGGCAATTGCTTTTCGTCTTCTTATCAGCCTAGAGACGGTTCGCCGCCCCGGCAATAGGTGAAAGAATATATATAAGAGCAGTCCAAACACAGGAAAGAGCAAGGCCAGTAAGATCCAAGATATCTTAATATTTGAGTCTTCCACGGTATTTACGATATAGACGGCAAAAATAAAAGACATCAGCAACCACGAGGATATGGTTATGTCTATAAACCGGAAGTATCTTATGAAAATTAGAAAATAAGCCAGAATCTGTATGATAAAAAAGGCAGCAATAAAGAGAACTGGTATTATTTTCAGCCTTTTCTTCGGTGGCACATTATCTTTCTCAGACATTCTTCACCTTACGCCTTTCTTTTTAATCATATTCCCATTAGCCGTATTAGTTCCTAAATTTATGCTGAGTTCCGCAGAAATCAATTCGCATGAAGGGTTTTATAGTTAAAATAGTCTGCGGACAGTAATGCGCCAGTAAACCTGGATGACAGTTTTTTTATAACTACAAACACTAATAGACACGAAAAAATTTCATGGCGAGCACAATACATTCTCGCAGAAAAAGCCACTTCCATGAAATTTTTTCGTGTCCTTTCGTGCATTTCGTTGTTAAAAATGAGCGTCAGACCGCGTCAAATGGAATTGCTTTTTGCCGAACAAACGATAAAGTAACATTGTCCGTTTTTTCAGTTCAGATTTTAAGATTTTAAAAGGAGAAAAGATCATGTTGAAAGCAATCAGTTACTGGTCAATGCCAGGAGGTGGGGAAGGCACCTGCACAGTCAAGGACGCATTCGCCCTAGCTAAAGGGGCGGGGTTCGAGGCTCTGGAACTCTGTATCGGGCTGGAGGGCGTCCTGACTCCGGAAACCAGCCAGGATACCTGTTGCGAATATCGCAAGATCGCTGAAGACAGCGGGTTGGCCTTGCAGACCCTGGCCAGCGGAATGAGTTGGGCTGTTTGCCCGACGCATCCCGATGAAAAAATCAGGAAGAAGTCCATCGATCTGCATAAGCGTGCCTTGCAGCGGGCTGCCTGGCTGGGGTGCGATGCGATGCTTTTTGTCCCCGGCGCCGTGGTGATACCATGGGAACCCGGGTTCAAGCCGGTGCGTTATGACGTTGCAGTCGAGCGTGCGCATCAGGCGGTGACCGAATTGGGACATACGGCTTCGGAACTTGGCGTGACACTGGCGGTCGAGAACGTCTGGAACGGGCTTTTTTATTCGCCACTCGAATTTGCCGCCTTCATCGACCGCTTTCAGAATCCGGCGATTGGCATTTATTTCGATATCGGCAACATACTGAATCATCAGCAATGGCCTCCGCACTGGATTGAATTGCTGGACAAACGCATCAGCCGTGTGCATCTGAAGGATTTCCAGTTGGCCAACGGCACTCTGGCTGGATTCTGTGATCTTCTCGCCGGCGATATTCCCTGGGCGGAAACCATTGCCGCGCTGCGGAAAATTGGCTATGACAGGACGCTGACCGCTGAAATGATGCCGCCAGCTCCGGGATTGCTGGAAAAAACCTCTGCGGCCATCGATCAGATTCTTGCGATGGGATAATTATGTGCGGACAGGGTGTCCACTGATATGTTTGAAATGTACAAAAAGGAATAAGACTGGGAAGGGATGAAAATGTCAAAGAAAAGAAGCTGGTTGAAAATCTTGGGAACTGTCGTGCTGGTTCTCGTGGTGCTAGTGATTGCCTTTCTGCTGTTTCTGAACAGCATTCTGAAAGGCGCGATCGAGAAGGTCGGCTCGACAGTGACAAAAAGTGATATTACCATCGAAAATCTTGATTTGTCGTTGCTGAAAGGGGAATTGCTGCTCGAGAACTTCAAGGTGGGCAATCCTGAGGGCTACAAAACCGATGAGGCCTTCAGCCTGACAAAAATTTTCGTCTCTCTGGAACCCTCAAGTCTGATGAGTGACACGATTCGGATCACGGAAGTGCAAATCATCGACCCGTCGCTGACATTCGAGGCTGGTCTGGGAAAGACCAACCTGGGCACCATCCTCGATAATGTCAACCGTTTTGTTCCCAGTGGCGATTCCGACAAGCCCAAGGAGAAGCCTGAAGGCGATGAGAAATCCGGCAAGAAAGTGGAGATTGATCACGTCGTTGTCAGCGGCGGCAATGTCCGTCTCAGCGCCAAAATCCTTGGCGGAGCAGCTCTGCCTGTTCCATTGCCAGGCGTTGAACTGAACGATATCGGCAAGAAGGAGGGGGATCCAGTTGCCCTGGTTGAAGCCTGCGCCATGATCCTGCAAAAAATGCTAACTGGCGCCATCAGTGCGGCAGGTTCCGGTGCTGCGGCAAGTATCGAAGGTGCCAAAGAAGCCGGCAAGGCATTTATCGAAAGCAGCAAGGAAGCCGGCAAAGCGGCAGCTGAAGCTGGAAAAGCGGGTGTCGAAGCCGGAAAAGAAGCGGGCAAGGCAGCCATCGAAAGCGGAAAAGAAGCCGGCAAGGCAGTTGTCGAAGGCGGCAAAAAACTGGGCAAGGACCTGCTGAACGTCTTCGGCGGCAACAAAGAAGAACCCGCAAAAGAGGAATAGTTTTTTCGTGTTTTTTCGTGCTTTTCGTTGGTTTAAAAAAATGACGCGACGAAGTCTTTGACGGTATCGGCCTTGGCTTCGATAACCGTTTTCCGCAGGGGCATGCCCTCGAGTTTGCTCAGTTCCGGATGACGAGCCAGGGTGCCATCGCCTAAAGCCTGCGCGATGGCATCGGGAAATTTTCCGGGATGGGCGGTAGCCAGGCAGACGGTGGGCATATCCTGCAGGGAATATTTTTCGGCGACGCAAACTCCGACTGCGCTGTGCGGGTCCAGGATATAGCCTGTCAGATTATGATATTTCCGGATGGTTGCCAGGGTGCTGGCGGTATTACCACTGCCGGCGGCGAATTCCGAGTCGCTTCCGGGCAGGCTGATAGATTGTTCAGCAGCAAATTGTTTCATTAGTTCTGTGACTTTGGCGGCATCCTTCCCGCAGCGGTAGTAGAGATAGCGTTCAAAGTTGCTGGCAACCTGGATGTCCATGCTTGGGCTAAGCGTCGGGCTGACTTCGCCGACAGCATATTCGCCAGTATTAAAAAAGCGGCTGAGGATATCATTTTCATTGCTGGCGAGGATCAAGCGGTGAATGGGCGCGCCCATGCGCAAAGCAATGTAGCCGGCAAAAATATCACCGAAGTTGCCGGTCGGTACGGATACTTGCACGGAACCTTGCCAGGCAGATTGCTCCTGTACCCGGAAGGCAGCCCAGAAGTAATAGACGATTTGAGCAAGAATCCTGGCCCAGTTGACGGAATTCACTGCACCAAGGGAATATTGGCGCTTGAAAGTGAGGTCGTTGAAAATTTCCTTGAGGATACGTTGTCCGTCATCAAAAGTGCCTTTGATTGCGAGGCAATGGACATTTTCATCCGGCACGGAGGCCATTTGCAATTCCTGGATGGGGCTGACGCGTCCATTCGGATAAAGGATGAAAATATGGATGCCGGGCTTTCCTCGCACGCCGTGAATGGCAGCGCTTCCAGTGTCGCCGCTGGTGGCGCCGATGATATTCAGGCAACCGCCCTGGCGCTGCAGAAAATAAGCAAACAGATTGCCAAGAAATTGCAATGCAATATCTTTGAAAGCAAGGGTCGGCCCATGAAAAAGCTCGGCCAGATAAAGCTGATCAGCAAGCTTGATGACCGGAACAATGTCCTTATGGCTGAAAGTGGCATAGCTTTGCTGAACCAGACTGCGAAAATCCTCTCCCGGCATGGCATTGCCGATAAAGGGGCGCATCACTTCGAAGGCTAGTTCGGGATAAGACAGCTTCCGCCATAAGTCAAGCTGTGCACGGCAATCCGGAAGCTCCATCGGTAGCAGCAAGCCGCCGTCTTCAGCAAGCCCCATCATGACGGCTTCGAAAAAATCTACAGGGCGGATACCGCCGCGCGTACTGATATATCGTGCTGAATTCATGGAAAAAACACTCCCTGTTTTACTGATGAAGCGTTATATTATGAGAATCGGGAGATGCATCATGCAAACCCGGCTCCAATGAAGTTTCTCGTAATGCGTCAAAAAAACCAGGTGACAGGGGATTTTTTTACCGCGAAAGACACTAACGGACACGAAAAAATTTCATGGAGAGTACGACATATTCTCGCAGACAAAGCCACTTCCATGAAATTTTTTCGTGTCCTTTCGTGCTTTTCGTTGTTAAAAAAGAAGTTCTCGACGACCCAGTTGCACTGACGCCTTACAATTTTCTAATATAATCCGTTTCTAGAAACCAAGCCCGATTTGATGCTTATGAATTTTCATGATTTTTGCGTTCTTGTCGATCCCCTTGGAATCGATGCCAAGGGACAGGAAAAATGGCATGGCGGTTGGGCGCAATCCCAGGAGTCATTTCCGGGGCAGGGCATTTATTTCCTGCAAGAGGATTTTGTCAATGAACTTGCTGAGCTTTCCGGTTTGCAGGAAGAAGGTGTGACTGCTTTGCAAGAAGGCGCGCGACAAATCCGGGAATCGGAAATGCTCACCCGCTTTGCCTGGCATTGCCACTGGCGTCTCAACTTGGCCGCCATCGAGGATGGTCATTTCCCCTCGATCCTTCCTGAACCCGGCATAGCTATCCCAGGTGGGAACCGCTATCTTTTTACACTGGTAACCTTGGCGCCACTTCCACGTCTGAAAAAATATTACTCAGTGCGTGGAATCCCCCGTCAAGTGCTCTGCGAAACCATGCACGATCTCCAGGTGTGGACCGAGGCTGGTTTTAAGAAAACCGGGCAATGGGTCTGCCTGAACAATCAGTGGATGCATAATCACATGATACCCAACCTGTTTGCGCTGGGACGCCTGGAATTTCAGTTCGGGCAATGGCGCAATCCAATCCATGTCTACAAAAAACGCGAGGGCAGCCAGCTTTGTTTCATTCCCGGCGGCAACGAGGCTGTCTCGATAGACGGGTTCCGCTTCGGCAATCCAGGCGAACAAACCGCTTATACGACTGTTTTTCGTGAAGAAAATGGAAAAGTCACCGGGAATCCCGCCAACGCTTCAGGGACTCTCGAGCGCCAGACAGTCACTCTGGATTTGACTGACTGGGAGCTTTATCTGAAACCCGGGGAACCGATTTTGCATTTGCATATTCCCGCCGGTGCACCGTTGCGAAAAGAAGATTGTCAAGCGTCTCTGCAACGAGCCTGGGCGTTTTTTCCAAAGTACTTTCCGGAATTTAAGTTCAAGGCGGTCTGCTGCACATCCTGGCTGTTTAATCCGACCTTACGCGAATACCTGCCCGAGTCCAATATTGCCGCTTTCCAAACTCTTTTCCATCTCCATCCAATCCCGGAAGCCAACGGATGGCAGACCTTGGAACGGGTCTTCGGGGATCCGGACATCGAAATCAGCCAGGCACCGCAGAAGACGACATTGCAAAGGATTGTCAAGGATCATCTGATGAGGGGGCGCTTCTGGCATTCCGGCGGCGCATTCCTGCTTCCAGGAGAATCTTTGGGTTAATCAAGAAAATCAGGAGTATTGATGATGATTACGGAGAGTGTGAATCCAGACAGCTTGGACATTGATCAAAAGGACAGCCTTGGCATCGTACAGATCATGAACCAGAACGACCAGCAGGTCGCCCTGGCCGTCCAGAAAGTCCTGCCGGAAATTGCCCGGGCGGTAGACTTGATTGTCGAAGCATTCCAAAAAGGCGGAAGGCTCTTCTACATCGGAGCCGGCACCAGCGGCAGACTTGGTATCGTCGATGCCGCCGAATGCCCGCCGACTTATGGAGTCGATCCCGAGCAGGTGCAGGGCGTTATAGCCGGTGGATATGAAGCCATCGTCCGGGCAAAGGAATTTGCCGAAGACGACCCACGGCAAGGATGGCTGGACTTGCAGGCACGCGGATTCACTGCAAAAGATGTCCTCGTCGGCCTAGCTACCAGCGGACGGACCCCCTATACCTGCGGAGCACTCGAGGAGGCCCGCAAAATCGGGGCGGGAACCATTGCCATTTTCTGCAATCCTGACGGGCGTATCCGGGAATTCGCCGATGTCTCGATCGTGCCGGTTGTCGGCCCGGAAGTGGTGACAGGCTCCACCCGCTTGAAAGCTGGAACGGCCCAGAAAATGGTGCTCAATATGCTGTCAACAGCCAGCATGATCCGAACCGGACGGGTGATCGGAAACCTGCTCGTTGACATGAAAATCAGTTGTGAAAAATTGCAGCAGCGCGCAGTCGCTTTGCTGGTGCGCCTGACGGATGCAAGTGCCGACGAGGCGCAGAAGGCGCTCGAGGAATCCGGCGGCGTCATCCGGAAGGCTTTGGAGCAATTACAGAAGAGGTAAAACGTCAGTAAACCCGGGTAAGCGAGGAATTCTTTTTGAACAACGAAATGCCCGAAAGGACACGAAAAAATTTCATGGAAGTAGCTTTATCTGTGAGAATGCGTCGCATTTACCATGAAATTTTTTCGTGTCCGTTAGTGTCTTTCGTGGTAAAAAAACTGTCACCCGACGGCATTGACGTATCACTAAAACCATGCAAATTAAGAGGAGGCGACGATGAAACCACAAGTTGCAGTATTATTGGCGGAGGGATTCGAGGATATCGAGGCAGTCACAGTGATTGATGTGTTGCGCCGGGCTGATGTGCCAGTCTGCGTCACAGGTGTGGACTGCGCTTCTGACGGTCTCGTAAAAAGTACACATGACCTTTATCTGAAAGTGGACTGCGCACTTGAAGACCTGGATGCGACGGCTCTCGAGATGGTTGTCTTTCCTGGGGGCTTGCCTGGGGCAACTAATCTGGCCTCGAGTGAAGAGGCACGCCTTCTCGCACGCACGGTAAATGAAAGAGGTGGATGGGCCGCTGCCATCTGCGCCGCCCCAATTGCTCTTTCGGCAGCCGGCCTGCTTAAAGGCGTGGAATACACCTGTTATCCTTCCTTCGAGAAAAAGATACCGGAAGGAATCTACACCGGCGCCAGGGTACAAGTTTGCAGGCGCATCGTCACCGCCTGCGGCCCAGGTGCCTCCATCGAGTTCGCGTTCACCCTGTTGAAGGCTCTGGGAAAAGAGAAGGCAGTTGATTCCTTGCGCAAAGGAATGCTGGTTTCCTGCTAAAGGGCAAATGACGCCCATAGCCCATTTTTTGTCCACGGAAAACACGGAAAACGCGGAATTTTTTTAGGATTGTTGCTCTGACGGATGAGATGGCATGCGGTTTAAAAAGTAGCGCAACCGTCCCGGTTG
>JAPXLT010000133.1:0-12050 GCA_033809415.1 Lentisphaeria bacterium | reverse complement strand
TGTTTGCGACGCTGTTCCCGTTCGGCATCCATGTTCCGCTTCAGGTTTTCCATGCGTTCGCTCCATTGCTTGTCGGCAGAGGCAACTTGCCCATCGAGAACGGAAAGAAGGCTTTGCAATTCTTTCAATTGCGCATCCTTGGCAAGATTTTCACGTTCGAGATTTTCTACGCGGGAGTTCAGCTTCTGGTTCTCTTCCTGCAAAACCCGGAAATCTGCACGCAGGGCGGCGAGTTCACGCACTAGGCTGGAGTCATCATATTGGGCAACGGCTGCCGGTCTCGCCGAAGTGGTTTCCCGAGCGGAAGAAAAACGGTTCTCCCCGCTTAAATGATAGCTCGATGACGACGGCGCAGCTCCACCACCCCCCAGGACGGGTTCAGTGACGCCAAGGTTGGCGCAGCTGCAAAGCATTGCAACGCCGAGAAAAGAACTGGAAGCGAGCAACAAATGGATATTGGCAAGTTTTTTCATAAGTCGGATTCCTGATCTGATTCGTGGTTTTTAGCAAAGCGGTACGGGAAAGAAAAAAGAATCGAGTTCCTTACTATAATATCTCTTTCACTTGAAAACGAAAAATAAAGCCGGAAAACTGAATTATTTTTAACAACGAAAAAACACGAAAAGGTACGAAAATTTCATTGTTCTGCTGTCTGATTCTTGATGCAGATTCGTGTTTTTGGCAAAGCGGTTTATTTTAAGATGCGTCCGCGAAAGCGGTACGGGAAAAACAGAATCGAGTTCTTTATTATAATCTCTCATTTGAGAACGGAAATAAAGTCTGAAAATCATGCAAAACAATTCAGGCAGTACTCGTGTCCGCCCGAAGTCGTCCGCCATGGAATCGCTTTCGGGTGTGATTTTGGCTTTATCGTGCAGTAATGATGAGTGTGCTCTGCCCAAACAGTCATCAGCTGGACAGGGACCGCTGCTGCAGAACCTGCTCTTTACGATCAGCAGGCGCCGTGCCTCCTTTGACTTCCTGCTGGATAAATATAGCCAAGGCAAAATCCGCCCTCGATTGCGCCGTGTACTCTGGTGGGCACTCGCGGAGTTGTATTTTCTGGATGGCTTGCCTGACGCCATAGTTGTCGACACCGCCACCGGATATGTCAAAAAACGATACTCGAATGTCGAGGCCGGCTTTGTCAATGCCTTGTTGAGACGCCTCACTGCCTTGGGAAACAAGGAAAAACTGTTTGCAGAATTGGCGGAGGCACCTCCATTCGTGCGTATGGAACTGCCTGAGGAATTGTATTTGCATTGGCGCAAAATCTGGCCGGAAGAAACCATTGCCCGTTGGGCGGAACTCTGGCAACGCCCCGCAGAAATTATTTTGCGCCGTTGCCGCAAGGCTAATCGGTCAATCCCGGCAGCTCTGGAAAAACTGCCGGAGTTTTCCTGGGCACCAGACGAGGCACTGTATCGGCTGGCGGAGGGAATGACGGTCAATTTGTCCGAACTTCTATCGGTGCCCGGAGAATTTTATATTCAGGACCCCTCGACGCTTCTGGCACCAGCTCTGCTTTCGGTGAAGCCTGGCGAAGAGGTTGCGGATTTGTGTTGTGCTCCCGGTGGAAAGTCGCTGTTGCTTGCGGAGGCTCTCGACGGTCAGGGAATGCTGTATTGCCGGGATCGCTCGGCGACGCGTCTCGACCGGGCGCGGGAAAATCTTGCCGGGCACACGAATGTGAATATCGTGGCCGCTGATGCCTTGCAGCCGGATTTGCCGGAAGGCAGCCTGCATGCCTTGCTGCTGGACGTGCCTTGCAGCAATACAGGCGTCATCCGAAGACGACCGGATGTGCGATGGACCTGGAGCAAAAGCAAGTTGCAGGAACTGGTGGAATTGCAAGCGGCAATCCTGGACAGTAGCGGGAAACTGCTTTGCCCCGGAGGACGCCTGGTCTACAGCACATGCAGCATCGAACCACAGGAAAATGCCGAGCAAACCGCACAGTTCCTGCTGCGAAATCCGGAGTTTACTCTGCAACAGGAACAACAGCTCTTCCCTGATGAAAGGCACGACGGAGCATATGCCGCATTAATGATCAAACGGGGATAGGGTGCAGGGTGCAGGATGCAGGGTGCAGGTTTCTATTTTTTCGTGCCTTTCGTTGTTCAAAAATAATTCCTCGGTTACTAGCTTATACGGTTTTGTCAAGTGAAAATCCGCAGGTGCTGATGAGGAAGTTTCGGGCCATTTGCGGCCATAATCCGATATCTTTTCTGCCGTGCCCCAGTTGCATGCCGTGCTGGCCACTGGGAAAAAGATGCACTTCGCAGGGGCGCTTTTGTTTGACCATGGCTTCCGCGAATAGCAGGCTGTTCTGGTATGGTACCGCCTGATCCTCGATGGTATGCCAGAGAAATGTCGGCGGAGTATTCGGGGTTACCTGATTCTCCAGGGAAAAGGTTTTCGCCAATTCATCAAAACGCTCTCCCAGCAAATTTTTCCCGCTGCCAATATGAGCAAACGGTCCGAAGGTGATGACTGGATAACAAAGAATCAACGCATTTGGACGGGCACATTCGGTATCGGGCTGATCGCCATCCTGTGTCGGGAGTTCTGCGGAAATTGTGCCTGCACAGGCGCAGAGATGTCCGCCGGCAGAAAAACCGCAAATAGCCAGCTGGTCGGGGAGTACCTGCCAGGCGTCCGCATGCCGCCGGATCAGGCGGATTGCTCGTGCTAAATCTTGCTGCGGCGCAGGATATAGATTCGGGTGAACGCGGTACTTCAAATGAAATACCTGGAAACCAAGCCCGGCAAAGTGTTCGGCAATAGGATATCCCTCTGTCTCTTCACAAATACACCCATAGCCGCCACCGGGAACTACCAGAAGAGCAGGGCGGACAGCACGGTCCGGTGGCTGATAACGCTTGAGTACAGAATCCTTTGCAAGCTTTGTCCACAGTGAAATTTCCTCGAATTGCATCAATCGTCTCCTTAAAGAGTCACTCAAAAATTAGTTCTCGTGCGTTGCAATATTACCGTATATCAAGAAGCAGTTCCAGTCAAACGGAAAAAATATCATACATGGAGTAGGCTGGCACCCATAACCTATTTTTTATCCACGGAAAGCACGGAAAGCGCAGAAAATTTGTAGGGTTGCTGCTTCGACGGATGGAATGGCACGTGAATTTGTGATCTGGTCTGTTGCTTTCTCCGACAGATCGGTCGGATCGGCGATGTTGGGAATTAGCCCTGAAGGCGCGACATAATCTCTGTCCATCGTCCATCGTCCATTGTCCATTCAGCAGTCCATTCTTGTCCATCCGGTCCATCGTGTCCATTCCTGTCCCTGTCCATCGTCCATTAAAAAATCCTTTACAAAAAAGAAGATTTTGGGCGATAGTAGTACGGAAATTTTGTAGGGTTGCTGCTTCGACGGATGGAATGGCACGTGGATGTTCATGATTAGGAATTCTATGATTTTCTAGGAATCCCTATGTTTCTGTATGACTTCTTATGATTCTGCTTGCAAAATCGTTTTTGAAGCACTATTTTTTCGCCGTGGTTCAGACAGCCTCCAAGCCCCACCCAACCAGGGGGCAAACCACCCATAATCGCGCGTGCGAGGCAGGAGAGGGTGCAGGGGACAGGGTGCAGGGTGCAGGCGGCATGAACAATACAAAACAGCGATTTGAAGCGATTTGAAATGAATATGAAAGAATTTACTGAGAGTCCGCGTATGGCCGGCTATGTTTTCCCAGCGGAATGGGAGCAACAGGAGGCAGTCATTTTGTCCTGTCCGCTGAATCCGCAGACCTGGCCGGATAACCGTGCCGCAATGGAAAAGGCCTATGCAGCCTTTGCGTCTGCGATTTCGCGTTTTGAAACAGTCCGCCTGATCTGCAAAGCGGAGGCACAAGCGCATTACCGAGAGCTTCTGGCGGAAGCTGCCGCAGATTTTACAAGGGTTCGATTTTATGATTTGCCGACGAATGATGCCTGGTGCCGGGATCACGGCCCGATCTTCATACGCCAGAAGCAGTCCGGGGAACGTGCCATTGTCGATTTTAATTATAATGCCTGGGGGGGGAAATTCAGCCCCTGGGATGCGGATAATGCGGTTCCGAAGCGCATGGCCGCACTGCTGGGACTACCGATAGTTCAAGTTCCGCTGACCTGCGAAGGCGGTGCACTGGAAGTAAACGGAGCTGGCACCCTGCTGACGACCGAATCGGTTCTGCTCAATGAAAATCGCAATCCGGGGATGGACAAAGCGGAGATAGAACGGATTTTGATCGAATACCTGGGACTGGAGCAGGTACTCTGGCTGAAAAGCGGTCTGGTCGGCGATGATACCGATGGCCATATCGATACCTTGACGCGATTCTTTCGCAAAGACGCCGTCCTGACAATTGTCGATGAAGACCCACTGTCGCCGAATTATCAGGTGCTGCTAGAGAATGAAAAGGCACTTAAGGCCATGCGGCTTGCGGATGGCAGCCGTCTGGAAGTCGTTCGTCTGCCTTGCCCGCAACCGATCCGCCCACAGGGCTGGCGCGAGGAGATTCTGCCGGCAAGCTATGCCAATTTCCTGATAGTCAATGGAGCTGTTCTAGTGCCAACCTATCAGCAGGACAAAACTGATGCGCAGGCGCTCGAACTGATCGCAACTGCATTCCCCGGACGCAGCATCGTTCCCATAGACTGCTTCGATATCGTCCTCGAAGGCGGCGCACTACACTGTCTCAGCCAGCAGGAACCGGAATAAGGGTGCAGGGTGCAGGGTGCAGGGTGCAGGGGGCAGGGGGCGTGTCCCGTCCGTGTTCCGTCCGTGTTCCGTCCGTGTCCCGTCCGTGTCCCGTCCGTGTCCCGTCCGTGTTTAAGCAAAGCTTTTAGGCACTGCCGTGATTTTTGCTTTCAGTGTAAAGCTTTTGCCTGGCTGGATGATTTGCGCATCAGAGCGGATGTTACAATTTTCCACACAAACCATGGTGCGGTATTCTTCATCGGCCATGTTGAGTTTTTTGGCTTTGTTGATCCAGGGATTCCAGACAACTGCAGATGAACTGTTTTGCTTGCTGATCCGGATGATTCGTTGAAATCCCGGATCGAGAATTTCTGCGGTGCCGGTGTTCTGTTCGAAAACAGCATCTGTTTCGGCAGCAAAAGTGATCGGGCCTTGCTGGACTTTATGCGGTTCAGGAGACCCGACTACCGTATCATGATAGGGTAATCCCGAAAAGCCGTTTATCTGAATCTTTTCGATATCGGAAATATTGTAGTAGGTATGAAAGGCTTGGCTGATCTGGAAGGCTGTCGAACCCGTATTGCTGGTACACAATTCCAGTTCGAGAGAAGCTCCAACACGCACCGTATAAGTCAAAACAAAGGACTCCTGCCAGGCTTTGGGAGCAGCCGGGGAAGGAAACATGCTGAATACGGCCTCCGTGCAATCCGGCGAAAGAGCACGCGTTGCGGTCAGTTCCCAGAAAATAAAGCGTACATAGCCATGGCTGGTATCTGCACCCGCCGGCGGTGCTCCGAACCAAGGCCAGCATATAGGGACGCCGCCACGCAGTGATTTCCCCTCGATATATTCAGCATTCCGGCTCATCCAGAGCAGGTCTTTCTGGCCATTGGGGATATAGGAAGTCACATGTGCTCCTAACAGGCAGATTTCTGCGCTGGCAGCAGCATTGCTGATGCGAATGAAAGGCAACCCACCAGCCCCGGAAACAATCTCCAGTTGACCAGGCAAAGCAAATTTTTGAAGTGAATGAATTTCCATGGTGTTTTCCTTTGATGTTGAGCCTTATTTTCGTGCCTTTTCGTTGTTAAAAATGGGTTGCTGGCGGTCAGTTCCCGCCAAGGCGTTTCAGGCAGGATTGTATGATCGAGTTGATGAGTTCATCGTATGGGAGACCGATCAATTTGCAGAGAATGCACAGGTCAGAATAGTTCGGATTCAGGCCGGCCAGTGGATTGACCTCGAGGAAGACAGGTTTGCCCTGTGCATCCATTCGTACATCGACCCGTCCGGCATCGAGGCAGTGCAATGCGCTCCACGCCTTCAGGGCGAGTTGCGCCACTTCCGGTTCATCGACAAGGTGATAGCTGACCCGGTCTTCGTATTGCTGCTTGTTCTCGAAGGTGTACCCTTGCGTTTCGGCAGCTCCGTGCAGTCGCACTTCCATGACACCAAGCACCTGCGCATCTTCGCCGCTGCCCAGCAGGCCAACTGTGAATTCCCGTCCGGGAAGATAAGTCTCCACAAGGACTGGCTGATGAAATTCCCCGAGCAATTCCAGGCATCGTATGGCCAATTCCTGCTGATTATGGATCACCGAGCGGGCGGTAATGCCTTTGCTGGTGCCTTCCGCCACTGGTTTGACAAACAGCGGAAAGGACAGGTTGACCTTGGCGATGTCCTGCTCCTGCCGGACAACCCGGAAATCGGCGACTGGCACCTGATAGCTTTTCATCACCGCATTGGTCAATGACTTGTCCAGAGCCACAGCCAGAACTTCGGTGCTCGAGAACGGATGCGGTATCTGGTATGCATCGAGCAAGCCGGGAATCTGTGCTTCCCGAGCAATGCCATACAATCCTTCGGCAATATTGAAGACCAAGTTCCATCGTTTCCCTTGCAGCAGTACCTGCATGAGCTGTTCCAGACAGCCGATCCTTTCGACATCATGGCCATGCCGCTCGAGGGCGGAAGCGATGGCGTCAATGGTTTCTTCGCAATCCAGTTCGGCAACTTCTTCCCGCGAAAAGCCCTTGGCCAGATAATAGCTTTTCAAATCGTAGGTCAGACCTATTTGCATGGTGACTGCTCGGTGTCTGGATATTGATAAAGGTTTCCGGCATAATTGCGCAATTGCAGATTGTTGCCGCTGTAGCCACGTGTGTAATCTGGCAACAGCGGGATTTTCCCACCACCGCCAGGAGCATCAATGACATAATGCGGAATGGCATAGCCGGAGATGAAACCACGCAGCCCCTGAATGATATCCAACCCGGTTTGCACCGGAGTGCGGAAATGCTTCGAGCCGCGGATGGGATCACACTGGTACAGATAATACGGGCGCACCCGGAAGGACAGTAGCCCCATCATCAATTCACGCATCGTCTGAACATTGTCATTGATCCCCTTCAGCAGAACCGTCTGACTGCCCAGAGGAATGCCGACATTGGCCAGACGTGCACAGGCCTCTTTTGTCTCCTCCGTCAATTCCCGGGGATGCGTAAAGTGTATGCTGATGAAAAGCGGATGATACTTCTTCAGCATGTTGACTAGATTCAGCGAAATGCGCTGCGGCAGAACCACGGGTACCTTGCTGCCGATCCGGATCAGTTTGAGGTGCTCGATGCGTTTCAGGCGGGCAAGCAGATTTTCCAGCGGCTGCAAAGGCAGGGTGAGCGGGTCGCCACCGGAAATCAGCACGTCTTCGACTTCCGTATGCTGTTCGATATAATTGATGGCCTCTGCCCAATGATTGCGGCAGTTTTCCCGGTGTACATTGCCAATTAGCCGGGAACGCGTGCAGTAGCGGCAGCAAACCGAGCAGAAATCCGTCGCCAGAAACAGAACCCGGTTGGGATAACGGTGAACCAGCCCCGGAACAGGACTGCATCCATCTTCATTCAGAGGATCGTCTTTCTCATCGTCCGCAATATCATATTCATGAATATTCGGAACAGCCGACATACGGATCGGATCAGACGGGTCGGTAGGCGAAATCAAACTCAGATAATAGGGAGTAATGGCAAAGGGAAAACTCTTGCGGCCACGTGATAGCGCCTGCGCTTCCTCGTCCGAGAGCTGTACATACTGCGTGAACTGTTTCAGCGACTGGATGCGGTTGCGGATTTGCCAGCGCCAGTCGTTCCATTGATCATCTTTGACATCAGGGAAAAAGCGGTTGATGAATTCCCGGGTTTTGGGGCTGATGACATTGAATAAAGTACGATTGATCCGATGGGGGGCGTTAATTGGTGTGTGTACACTACACGTGGAAGGAGGCTCGTCGGCATCCTCCTGAAACGCTTCTTTCTGAGTACAGATAATTTCCTCTGCGTTCATGCTTGATTCCTTAATAAACGATGCAAGAAAAAACAACGGAAAAATGATAAATGCTTTTCCGTATGTTGTAATAATGTAATATCTCATATGCAAATTCAAATAAAAATTTAGAAAAATTCACAGGCATCCCATAGACTGTGGTAATGCCTCAGTCTTCTGTAGTACAAGGTTTAGGGGAATGGGGTGCGTAGTGCGGGGTGCGTAGTGCGTTGGGAACGGATGCAGGGGGCGCAGATTTAAAAAGTAGCGCAACCGTCCCGGTTGTGATTATTCTGACTGTCGTGGGGTGCGGGGGGATGTCCTTGCCCTGTCCACATCGTCCACACCGTCCACCACGTCTGACCCGCACCACGCACCACGCACCACGCACTACACTGACACATTACAGACTGTGAACATAAAATTTCGTGCTACTATCGCTCGATTTCTTGTTTTTCAGAAAGATTCTTCAGAAAAGCAATTTCCAAGTCATTGGCATATAAGCACTTCCCCGTCTGATTGTGGTGCCTTTACAAGGCACTGTCTTTGGGGGATTCCTCACCCCAGGCTAAAGCCTGGGGTTAAGCATAGTTAAACGCCTACGGCGTAATGCGTTACGCCAATCCGCCGATCTGTTAGACAAAACAACCAACTAGACTGCAAATCCGCGTGCCATTCCATCCGGCAGAGCAGCAACACTATAAAATTTTCCGAGTTTTCCGTGCTTTCCGTGGACAAAAAATGGGTTGTGGGCGGCAGCCCGCGCCAAGATTTTTCGTGTGGTTCGTTGTTAAAAAGGCAATGATTTTTCCGGTTTGAAGAAATCGGGGTTGCGTTCGAGCAATGGGAGCAAAGTCTCTTCTGTTTTCTTGCAATCGAGCAGTAGCGAGGGCGCATCCCCGAAGCGACACGGTTTTACAGCTCCGGTTTCCATCAGCAGTGGCAGTGCGCGGTCGAATTCCTCTGAGTGTGCGCCGGTGTGCCAATGCACCTTGACCGGGACTGTTTTGCCGTCCTTTCCGGTCGAAAAGAGGTGCAGTGGCTCTGCTGAAAGCACCGGCACCTGCGCCCATTCTTCCAAAGCGTGCAGGCAGGTTGCGCGTACCAAGGTTACGCCAATGCAAAGCACCTGGGCCTGTCTTGCAAACAATCGTCCAAAGGGTCCCTGGCGATTGAACGCGGTATCAAATCGCTCGTGTCCAACGGTGAACGCTTCCGCATCTTTGCCAAGAGCCGCAAGCGAATGAATCGGATGCAGCGAACGGACTACGCCGGGGCGTTTCCGAAAAAGCTCCGGCAGGATTCCGGTACATGCTGGAGTTGAATCCACCTCGAAGTGATTTAATCCGGGCCGGTCGTTGACGTAAAGATAGCTCAGCGTCGGAAAGACAAGCAGACCATCGGCGAAATACTCTGACAGTGCATCCAGCACACCATCGGCGCGGTTTTCCACAGCGCCGATGCTTTTCATCGAAGAGTGGACGAGAATCGTCTCCCTGCCATGCAATCCCATTGCCGCAAGATCATTCTTCAACGACGCGATTGTATGCATAGCTTCTAGCCTCTGCTTTTCTTGGATTTTTTGCGCGGCGCGTCGGAGGGCATGAATTCCACCTGCCAATGTACGGTATCGTCCTTGAATTCGAGCGGCACCTTGATTACCAAGGCGTCATCGTCAGCGGACTTGGCGACAAGCATTCCCTTGTTGAAATGCGCCTCCATCCATTCATCGTCTGAAACCAAGAGCAGATTGCCACGTTCCCCGGCAGCTCGGATTGCCGTGCCGGAAAGTGTCATTCGCTTTTCATCCCAACGGACATCGGCAAGTTCGCATTCTCCCTGCCGGACGTGCATATCGGTTGAAAGAACCCATGGATGCGATGTGACCTCGGTAAAGCGGAATAGGCGGCAGCTTATCGCCGGAATGTCAATTCGTCGTCTTCCCTTGAAGTGTCCGAGGTAGTGTTCTTCCCAGAAGTCATACATCCAATAGGCGGTTTTTGCATCCATTCCCAGCATTGCCGCATCTAATTCCATGGTGCGCGGCGTTTCGTTGAGGTTGAAAACTGCGCAAAGTGTCCACTCGCCCCACTCCTTTTGGATCGGCAGCTTGAAAACACGCAGGAAATCGGTGCGGCCATCCGTTTTGGTGAAAAGGTCTGCTGCTTCGGGCATTCTTGGGCATCGCGGCAGAACTTTTTTTATCAACTCGAAACGGCTTGGTGCCATGCGTTCGAAGTCATCACCGAAAAAGACCGGTGACGGTGAAATGCCGAAGAGCGTTGCTGAAATCTGTGCTTCATTGAGCGGAATCGGCAGGTCTACAGTCATCATGTTGCTGTTGCACTGAAAAAAGCGGTTGTGGGCGAATCCCCACATTGCCAAATTTGTGATGGCGTTGCGGTTAGGCGAACCGCATGAACCATAGGAGCCATTAATCAGGTAGTTGGCCGGATATGATTCAAAGTTCGGCTCCAACTGCCGCGCCTCGCCGTAATCCATGCCGATGCGCCCCGAATCAAATGCGCCAATCAGTGAACAGCTGGTGCCGACTGCGCTTAGTAGAAAACTATCCGGGGCAGTATATTGCTTGAGGGAGCGGAGAAATTTCCGGAAAGCTTCCTTGGCCAGGCCATGCCGCTGCTCCTCTTTCCTATAATAGCCGCTGGAGAGGAAATCAAGCATATGGTAGCGGACGCCCCACTCTGCGTAACGCTTTAGGACCGTGCCGATGTAGCGCAATGCCTCCGGGTCTGCCGCATCAAGCCGGTAGGTGAGCGGGAGTTGTCCCTCTTCATCAAGCGTGCCCCAGTACCATCGGAATGTGCTGTTGGGGGTGCCGTCCTGAAGTTTGATAAGGTGCTTCTGCATTTTTTTCAAGTCGGCGGAGCGTTCGGTAATCAGAAACGGCGCGACCCACAAGCCGGGCTTATATCCGGCAGCGGTAATTTCCTGCATCATGGCTGGAACGCCTTCGGGAAAGTTTTTTCGGTTTTCGCCGAGCCAGTTGCCGGGCATGCCGTCGGGCAGGTTATCGATACTGGTCCAACAGTATTCCATGCCGAGTTTTTTCAATGCTCCAGCGGCGGCGAGGTTGCGCCGGATCTGGCTGGCAGTTGATTCCGCCTTGGTGCTGATTAGCCAACCACACAAGAATCCTGCCGGAATTGTCTGCGAGATTGCCGGTTTGTAGCGTTCATGCACCGCATCTGCCCAACCATATAACGCATCATGTGGCGTACTGCGTGCATCAAGCAGAAGTGCGACCTCATCAGTCGTAATGGTTTTACCGGGCCCAAGCGGGTAATCGTCAAGCGACATGCGACATTCCAACGAGAGCAATTTTGAAGTTGCCACATCGAATTTCATGAAAAACTCGGCATCGACCTTTTCAAAACTCATCTGTCCGGCAAAGAAGGTGTATCCGGCCTTGAGATCGTATATCAGTGCGAAGGGACGTGAAAAGTGGATGCCTCTCTTGGCGGAAGCACGCTCGACGAAGTTGTCATCGCCAAGGGAGTCCTGAAATTCATAGACGCATCGCTCTGCTCGGCAGCCGTAGCGTCGATCTTCCTGGTGGGAAAAAAGCATTACTTCAGCAAGTCGGATCGGGCGGCTGCCATGGTTGGTAAAACGCATCGATCCAATGGCATAGCCCGCTTCTTCGCGCATGACAAGGGCAAAGCCGAGCGCACCGAAAACACCGGAACATCCTTCTCGAGTGACTTGGAATTGAGCGGCGTCGGTGCAGCGGACTGTTTGGCGGTTGAAACGGAATGTGGTTGTTTTGCCACATCGAATTGCATCGAAAAGTTTGCGCGTATTGAACATAAAAAAATCCTTGGCTTGAATATGTTGTCAATAGGGCGTTTTCATTCTCTTAACCACGTCGGGAAATGGCTCTTTTTTAATGGACAGGGACACGATGGACGCAATGGACGTCATGGACATAAATGGACACGTCTTTATGGACAGAATGGACACGTACAGCAGGTGACGTCCTTGAAACTGTCCATTCCGTCCATCAAAC
>JAPXLT010000132.1:528-12091 GCA_033809415.1 Lentisphaeria bacterium | reverse complement strand
GTGCAGTGCATCGAGTTCCTGTCTTCTGTCCATTTCGTCCATAGTGTCCACCCCGCACCCCGCACCCTGCCCCTGCCCCCTGCCCCCTGCCCCCTGCCCCCTGCAACCGTTCCCAACGCACTTCGCACCCCATTCCCTTGAACCCTGTACTACAGAGGCATTACCTTTAATTCTTAAGGCCTCCGTTCGTGGAGAGATTCTCATTTCCTTTACTGATTCTATCTAGGAAAAGGGTAAGGGGATTGTTGATCCAGCGTGGAGATTTGAGCTTCCGTCAGGGGCACATCAAATACTTTCAGCTGGGCGATTTGCCCATGGAGATACCATACGCCTCCCCAGCCTTTGCCAACCGTCAGCTTGCCTTCCGTTTTGCTGTACTGCAAGTTTCGAAACACCTGGGGAGGGGATGTCTTGTCATCCAGATGCAAGCGTACCGAATAATCCCCATTGTCCACCGTTACTACAGCTGCAATGCGGCACCAACAATCAACCGGGATCGCACCTAAATATACTGGTGCCTCAAACGGCTCACCATTCGGCATGTTGAAATATAAGTTTTTTCTGTAAAAGCCCAGGAGAAACTCCTTCTCCTTAAAAAAAAGCATGCCGTATTCTTTATCTGGGTTGAATTTGACGATGGCATACAAGGTGCCACCTTTGGCAAGAGAAAAGCTTTCCCCTCCTGGAATAGTCAGATAGTTTTTGACTCCATCCAGTTGGAGTGCAGTCGGCAGTCCATCGGATATCGTGGTTTCGCCATAGATGACCGGCGCTGGAAATTTACCGCCCTGTACGACAGCATAACCGGAATAGTCGTAATCCATCAGGGGTTCCACGGCAGAGCAGAGGACAGCACCCAGCAAGCTTATGCAAAGCAATAAGATCATTGCAGCATTCCTTGTGAAAGATAGGCGATGATCTGTGCAGCGATAAAATGATTGCCGATTGCGGAAAGATGCACGCCATCGGGTTTCGTGAAGCAATTCGCCTTTTCAGGCAGATTTTTCATTGGCGAATAGAGGTCAAGCAGTTCGGCATTGAAACGGGGGGCGATTTCACGCATGACTTCAATGTAGCTTTCCAGCCGTTCCGGAATCCCGAAAACGACATAAGGCAATCCCTTTTGCTTTGCTGGTTCTGCTGCTGACAAGCATTGCTGATAATCAGAAGATGAAGGGGTGATCAGGATCATTCTGGCGGAAGTCTTCGCACGCAGGAATTCCAGTGTCGCGGTTAGAAATTGCCGTTGTTTGTCAGGTTCGACCGGCTGATAGGAAGTTCCGTCCGGACGAAAATGCCGTCGAGTGTCATTGTGGCCGAGAAAGATGAAGATGAGATCATAAGCTTCTTCGAACAGGTCTGCATACATATAATTCCGCCAGGTGTCTTTTCCACCGCTCAGGCGGTTGTAGAGGCTCGCGATAGTATCACCACCGACCCCGGCATTGCGAAAACTGGCCATGCCGGGATTGTGAAGATTTAACCAGTAGTTGACCTTGTCGGTGTAGTTGCGCCCGCGGTCGTAATCGCTCAGACTATCGCCAAGATACAGTATCCGCATGGGTTTTTGCAGCTTGATTTTCGCTGCCATCTTGCTGACTTCCTCCCATTCCTGCCGGGAAACACGAGAAATGAAGACATCTGCGGCAGCACCGTCAACGGGATTCCAGACGCCGACACGTCCTGTTCCGGCAATCCATGTGCCTGGGTCTTTTTCACCTAGAGGTGCAATGCCGTCTGCGACCTGAAGCTGAAAAACACCATTTTTCCCGGACAAGACTTTCCGTGTAATGCCGTCGAAGGCCTGCAACACGTCAATTTTTTCCGGGGCATGAAACGTGATTTCAGGCGAATTGCCTGGAAAGGTGATCACATGGGAAGGAACCGCTTTTATGGGATATTGCGGTTCAAACCACTGCAATTTATCCGGACCAAGCTGGACATAGGAATCTTCTCCATGGATGGAGACGAGCACTGCAAAGCGCCATAGGGGGGCATCGGTATTGATCATCGTCACTTTGCATTCCAGCCATTGCTCGGGGAATAGCGTAAACTTTTCTTCCAAAGGCATCAGATTATTGTATGAGGCCGCCGCATCACGTGCTCCGAAGGCAACCATGCCAAGCTGAAATTCTCCCTTGCCACGTGCCAGTATGGTATATTCAAACTTACGGCCCCAGGCAGGCGTCGAGCCTGAAAGCCCTCGGTAAGCGCGTCCTAAAAAACGATTTTTGACTTTTGTTGCGCGCAGTTCCGGGCTGGATTTGCCGTCATATCCATCGTTCACTTTGCTCAGGGTGCCTCCCCATGATTGGGGAGCAGACCATGCGCTGAGCTTTTCGCCGCCCTGTGCATCGACATCATGCAGCCAGCGCTCCTTTGCCTGCATTCCAAGTACAACCGCCAGAAGCAATGCCGCAAAAATTCTTGTTTTCATTGGCATTTTCCTTTTTTATACCAATTAAAAATCAAATTGCACGAATCATCTGTGGCATCTCACAAAGGCACAGAGGCACGAAGAGAAATGCCGGGATGGATGTGATCGGTTCGAGATAATTCACCCCCCCCCCACTCCGGTTCACCTCGAAATGTTCTTCTATCCGCCACCTCCGCGCCTCCGTACCCCTCAGGGCGTTTTCATTCTTTCACCCAACTTCTTGCTGTGTGAAAGATTTTACATGGGAATTACGCTGTGGCTGGTTCCTATGTCGCGCCCTTTCAGGGCTTTGCGAATGGTGTGATCCCTGACCCAGGGCGTTGCCCTGGGCTGGTATGTCACGCCCCTTCAGGGCTAATCCCAACATCGCCGATCCGACCGATCCGCCGGAGAAAGCAACAGACCAGATCACAAATTCGCGTGCAATCCCATCCGTCAAAGCAACAACCCATAGAAAAATTTTCGTGTCTGTTCGTGTGGTTCGTGGTTAAAAAATCCTTTTGGGACGCGGTCAAGGTCAGTTTGATTTTTGATTGGAATTAGTATTTCCACCCGGCAAAGTTGCAACAGCCATTGCGGTTGAAACGGAAAATGATATTGCATTTTCCGGTCAGCGGTTGATTAAGCTTGAGTTTGAATTCCTTGAATTCCGTCCAGGATCCGGTTGGCAGAACAGTGAAAGTGCCGACGATCTCCCGGATATTTTGGTTTGGTCCTGTCAGGCAGTCGAAAGTCCCGCCGGCATACCGTTCCGGGACTGCAATGCTCACGGTGATTTCAGTCACCTTCGCCGCCCCGAAATCCACAGTTCCGTAAGAAATGAGCGAGCCATCCACCATTTGTCCGAAATATTGTCCAGATTCCATTTTCGAGCAGTTATAGAATCCAGACGTGTGTTCCGGACCGGCAAATTCACCTTTTGCAAGGGAGATTTCCCGATGGTCTTTGAACTCGACCAAGGTATCGTAGGACTCTCCAGGGGTGAATGCGGCAATCTGCAGCAATGTTTTTTGGATTCGTTCGGCTTCTGCTTTCGTTCCCTTCAAAGCGACTGCTGTCTGATAAGCGTCCAATGCAATCTCGCCTTCAAATGAAACTGGCTTTGCTTGACCTTCCAGGCAAAGCAAGGTTGCCGGAATTTTCGGCGTGACGGTAATCTTCTGGTCTGTGGTATTGACAAAGAGGAAGACGGTGTTCTCCCCTGTCCGGTAAGAATTGGAGACTACTTTTGGCATGGTGACCGGCTCATTGTCTTTGCTGGAAGTCGACCAGGCTGTAGTCATCAGAGGAACAGGAGTAGCATACTGGATCGGAGCAAGCATGTCACCAGCGTTGAAATAGTCAATCAGGACAAGCCGCACATGCGCCAGTTTTTTCAGGAAAAGACGTTTGGCATCGGCATGATACAGCTCATTCAATCCCATTTTCCCAAGTATCAGACCATTGACCAGAGAATTTCCTAGTTTGACAAATTGTGATGCGTATTCACCTTTTCCGTGGCTGTCATAAACCAAGGACAAATATTGCATGCGTCCGCCATAGACCGCCTGGAAGGCCGGCACTTGGCCATCAAACGTCCAGCGCCAGATATGACCGCCGTCAAAGAGATCAAGATAAGGTTCGGACACTTCCTCGGAAGTGTGAACACAACCCGGAGTCGCTTTACGAATTTTTTCATAAAGGGGTCGATAGCCTTCACAGACCCAGGCTTTGGGATCGTTCAAAGCGTGTCCATGTGTACGGTCAAAACAACGGAAGCCCTGCGCAGTCATAACCTGATCATGGTACACCGCAGGCGCAAATGCGGCAACTGATTTAGTCAGATCAAAAAGTTCTTTCTGCCAGCCTTCGGCACCAGGGCACATGACGGCATAGGTCGTAGCAGTATAATGCTCCATAGGAATCGAACCATCAGACAGCTTCACAGCAAATTTTTTGCCGTGCGTAGACCAGCGCCAGTCACTCTTGCGATGTGGTCCATCGAGAATATCCCACAGCCTGGAATCGATGTAGGGTTCGACATAACAGCCACCGTTGTGTATGTCCTTGCATATATCGAGGGTGAACGGCAGCGGTATAAACACCGGCCAGGAGCCTTTGCCGATGTCATACCAGAGGAACCACGATCCGTACAGGGGGAGATCGATGTAGCGGCGCAGAAACATCAGCTGATGATATCGCAGGCGTGCCAATTCTTGGTTTGTTGAAGTGATTTCCAGCGATACAGTCATGTTCCGGAACCATTCTGGTGTGTCACGGCGGGGCAGTTCATTGATCCGCCAGGTCGCCTTGGAAAGCGCCCACTTCTTATGGATCATGCATGCCTCGAACCACTCTCCAGAGTACACCTCGAAGGATACTTTCCCAGGGCTGGCATAGTCGTTGCCACCGTCAGGACTGTCCAGCGGAATGGGGACATCCTGTTCCCAGGTGAATTCAACCCCACCGCGCTTCCCGACCGCCTGAAAGTTTTTCGCCGTTCCGTCCGGATCCTCCCAGCCGAGAAAGACTCCACGCCCATTTCCGTAATAGGCTGAAAACTGCATGGTCATGGTCGAGCCGGGATATCGACCGATCTGCCCGTATTTGAAGGTGTTCAAGGTGGGGTTTTGGACGAGAACACCGCACTGGTAGGGGAAAAACAACGCATCATCATCGCCGGCTTTGGCGGTGCGGGTTTGTGGAAAAACGACATTCAACAGAGTGAAGTCCGGGGATCGGTTGTCGATTTTCAGATCGGCAGAAACTTTTGTATCAGCAATGGTAAAGACGGATTGAGCTTTCAGGTTTACTGGGGAAGAAGTCTCCCAAGTTACGGTGAAGCCCCCCTCAGTGAAATCTACGGCGGTGCATCTGACTTCCGAGGAATCTATGGTCAATTTCTTTTTGTCCAGCAGACCCTTTGCCGTCCAGCTGTACAATTTGTCCTCCAGAACACCACGCTTGGCGATGCGGTCGTAAATTCCCAGCAGAGGAAGGCCGGCATCGGCTTTCGAATCGACCAGAAGCAGAAGTTCTTTTCGGGCGATAAGAACAACCCCAAGGCGATCCGCACCGAAGGCTTTGATAAACTCCGTATCTTCCTTCATTGTAAAGGCTTCGCTGAGTTCTTCGGCAATCTGCGTGCCGCGTTCAGCAGGAACTTGGTTCAAGGATGCCAGTGCCCAGTGCGCTGCCGGTGAAAGTGCCTTGTATTTGCTCAAGGCCGGATTGACTTTTTTTGTGGAGACGACTTTGACAAAACGACTCGAATCAACCAGTGCGGCAATTTCAGCTTCATTCATTACCCGACGGGCGGCATGGACTTCGGCTATTTCACCTTCAAGGTACCACACGCCTCCCCAGCCCTTGCCTATCTCCAGAAGTTCCTGGTTGGTCACTGGCAGAAGTCCGCGGTGTTTAGTCCGTACAACGGGGTCTCCATTGAAAAAAACGGTTGTGTGATATCCGACATCGCCCTGAGCATGATCATCATAATGCTCAAAAGTTACCGCGACATGAGTCCAGACACCGGCTTCCGGAATGCGCCCGGTAAGAGCCGACGCAGCAAATTCATTCTTTTTCCCCGAATCGCGGATATTGGTATAGAGACTACCCCCGTAGCGACCGAAGATGAACGGGAGTTCACCCTTGGAAAAAAACATGTCGAACGAGTCCGCCGTCTTACGATCTGTGAGATTTTTTCGCAACCGGACGGAACAGGCAAGCGAAAGCCCATTCTTGTCAATATTGAACGCTTCGGTTCCCGGCAATTGCGCATAGGAATTGACCCCGTCCAGATGGAGAACCCCTTCCGAAATGCCGGCTTTGCCGTGCAGGATCAGCGTTTCAAGGGGAATTTCCGTTGCGCACAATATTCCTGCAATAAGGGTGCTTGCGATAGTGAGAATGAATTTCATGTCCGGTTCCTTGAATAGTTATCAGTTGAGAGTCCAGTGCAAACTGTGAAACAGAGTGCCGACTTTAATTGCCTGCACGGACCCGTTGAAAAACATCATGTTATTTTTCCGTTTGTGGATTTCCTTATTCGGCCCGTAAGTTTTGCTGATTGTGCCGACAGGGTTCCAGTACAGGCGGGCAAGGTTCTGCCGGTCATAGGATGTTATTCCCAACAGGCTGATCGAGCCTGTCCCGGAAACTTGATGGATATATTTTTCGTTCATGATCACCGAATTGACTAGAATCCTGGAAGCGTTCCGATGGATACTAAAATCGAGATAGTGTATGCCGGTCTGCTGCCAGGCGCCAAACTGACGTTTCGCCAGGTAGTTAGGCACTCCCCATCCGGCGCTTTCCGTACCATCGCAGAAGGTGGTAACTCCATAACTGGTGACATAATAATGATTGACGAGCAAATCTGCGGGATTGGTGGTTTCGGCGGTAGGACATAACAGTGCGCCGACGCCTGGGTGCTTGGAAATCCATGGCCAGGCAGGTGTGCTTGTCCCTGAAGCACGGGGAATATAGGCCGGGATAATCTGCTGAACCCAGTTTGCGGCATTTGGCATATAATCATTGCTGTCATCGACATACATAATGATAGCCAGATAAATCTGCTTTTGCTTGTTTATACATGTTACGGATTGAGCCGTTTCTCTCGCAGAAGCCAATGCCGGAAGCAACATGCTCGCCAGAATGGCGATGATCGCGATCACTACCAGCAACTCAATTAAAGTAAAGCGTTTCCTGTTCATGTTTTCTACCCTCATTGTTATTGATTGACTCCATTAACACAAGACTATTCTTAAGAAAAAATCAGGTCGTCATTTTCACGGATTCAAGAAGAGTGCCTCGGCGGCAATTTCTCTCTGATCACCAAGTTGCAGGGCAAAAATTGCCGGATTGGTTCCAATTGGGGATTTTCCTGTCGTTTCCGCAAATACTCGGCGGCAATCGCTCCGAAGCGTTCAAGTGGCATCTGGATAAAGCTGCTGTTCTGGCTGCATTCGTCTGAAAACGAGCTGAGGTCATCAAACACAACGATTTGCTTGCTGCTGATCCTGTCGCCGCCCCAGCGAATATATTCATTGCAGAAGCGCTCATAGATGAAGGCATTGGCACAAGCCACGGCAGTGAACTCCTCCTGCTCGAAAAAGCGCCTGAGCTGTTCCGCATTTTCAGGTTGAGTTAGCGTCGCCATGCTCAGCTTCAGGTTTTCCGGAACTTCCAACCCCATCGCCCGGTAAGCGTCCTCCCAGCCCAGGCAACGCAGGCGGATGGCAGGGGAAAAATGATCACTGCATAACATGGCGATTTTCCGGTGCCCGTAACGAAGGAGATACTCGACTCCTCTCGCCATTTCGCGGCGATGATCGACGGTTACATAGGCAACGTCACGGGCATGGTCAACGATCCGGTTGACTAGGATCAGAGGTTTGCCAAGCGCCTGCAGAGAGGCCAGGTCCGACCTGTCCCCGTTAAAACCGCAAAGCATGATGCCATCCACTGCCTCCCCAGGAAGATTCTTATACAGGGCCGCCTTGTCGAGAAAATGAAAATAAATATTCCGACCGTAGGGAGAATGGATCAACCCCTCCCAGATTCGTTTGTAGTAACGTGCGTCGCTGAAGGTATTATCCACCCCTAAACGAAAAAGAGGCTGCTCTACCTGGGATTCACTGTTGTCCCGGACAAACGTGCCCACCCCGGCACGCTTCTCCAATAAACCATCATCACATAACTGCGCAAGAACACGACGAACCGTCGGACGACTCAAGCCGTACAAGTCGCATAGCTGATTCTCAGAAGGCAAGGCACAGCCTGGAGAATAAACCCGACTCGCGATCTTCTCCTTTAACTCTTGCAGTAAACGTTGTGAACTCGTTTTTTTCACAGAAATGATTTTCTTGTTACTTGTCCTTGTTGCTTGTAAAGCATATCACGATAATTCACAAATGCAAGCGCCAATCCATTTTTTTTCAAAAAAAATGCGAGGAATCAGTAATGGGTTAGTCTTCTGTAGTGCGTAGTGCGTAGTGCGTAGTGCGTGGTGCGTGGTGCGTGGTGCGGGTCAGACGTGGTGGGCAGTGTGGGCAGTGTGGACAGGACAAGAACATCCCCCGTACCCCACGACAGTCAGAATAATCACAACCGGGACGGTTGCGCTACTTTTTAAACCTGCGCCCCTTGCACCCATTCCCAACGCACTACGCACCCCATTCCCCTGAACCCTGTACTACAGAGGGATTACAGAAGTCACCTTTCCCATCCCATGTTTTTACTTGTCCGTCTTCCTATGTTTTTATATTACTTGTTTCTTTTACCTGTAAAGAATACCGCATGCCATCCCATCCGTCAAAGCAGCAACCCTCTATAAAAATTTTTCGTGTCTTTTCGTTGTTAAAAAAACTTTTTGGCTGGGGGTCTATTTATTCCTGTCCCAGGTTGTTCAATGCGAGGACCAGTGGGTGTACGGCCTGCACGCCGACTTGTCGCAATAGCGCGGCGAGCAGCGTCAGCGTCCATCCGGTTTCCACGCTGTCATCGAGCAACAGGCAGGCCGCATAGGAACCTCTCTGCAAATCGACCTGGAAGGCGCCATCCAGATTGCGGCAGCGTTGCACGCTGTTGAACTGCAAGCGTTGCGGCTGGTTGTCCTTCACCTTGCGTATGCAGGGAATAAACGGCAAATCGAGGCGTTGCGCCAGCCGCATTGCCAAATCCATGATTGGATAGGGTTTGCGCAGCGACGGCACACAGCAGACCCATCCAGGTGCCGGGTTGGGGTGCCATTCGACCAGCAGCTGCACAAGAGCCTCCAGCACTGCCTCTGAGAAGTGGCCATCAGCTTGCTCTTGAGCCACTTGTTGTCCCCAGCCCCCATCACGCCAAATGCAAAGGGCACGCCCTTCGCCAGCACGCAGTTCCTCCTTGATCTTGCCCCGGAAACCATAGCTTCCCAAAGCCTGATAAGGAGGCCACTGAAGACGTGGAGGCAAAGCCTGACTTGAACCGCGCAAAAACTGCTGCGCCTGCCGCACCAGTTCCGGACGACACTCGGTCGGCAGCAATGCATGCCCCTGGCAATTTGCACATTTTCCGCAGGGGCGCGGTGCCGGATCATCGAGGCTGTGTTCGAGAAATTCCATCAGGCAGCCGGAATGCTGCATATAGCGTCGCATTTCCGCCTGTTCTTCCTGGCGCAGTGCGGTGATCTGGCGGACTTTTTCCTCATCCATGCGATAAGTGGCCGCTGCTGCTGTCAGCAACCATTTGCTTTTCAGCTGCCGGATCGGCGACGGTGAATCTGAGGAAAGATAGCGCAGCGCCTTCTGCAATTGTCCATAAGTGATATTCAGGCCGCGTTGCATTTCAACAGCCGACAAGCCTTCCGGATGCTGTCGCAAATGTTCGAGGATCGCCTTGACGTGGTGTTGCGGGGGAAAGGCACTGGCAATGAAATAGTTGCTGATGCTTTCATCTTCGGCACCACAAAGCATGATGCCGAACGCGGAATCGACGGCGCGTCCGGCGCGTCCGACCTGCTGATAGTAATGCACAACCGAGGCCGGTCGCTGGAAATGGATGACAAATCCCAAGTCCGGCTTGTCAAACCCCATGCCTAGGGCAACGGTTGCAACCAGCGCCTTGATTTCATTGTGCAACAGCTTTTGCTCCAGTTTGATACGGATTTCGTTGCCGTCATCGCCATCGCCCAGGTCGGCGTGATATGCCTCCGCATGAATCTGATTTTGGCGCAGCCATTCCGCCACCCGTTCGGCGTCTCGCCTGGTCAGCACATAGATAATCCCGCTGCCGGGCAGTTGCGGTAGCTGTTCCGCCAGCCAGGCAAGTCGTTCCGACTGCTGATCGAGTCGCAAGTTCTGTAGGCTGAGACTTTCGCGCACCAGTGGTCCCCGCACCACTTTCACGCCCTGCCCGAGTTGCTCGATGATGTCGTTGACTACCCGGTCATTGGCCGTGGCGGTCGTTGCCAGAATCGGCAATCCCTGCGGCAATTGCGGCAGCAGGTGGCTGATCCGCCGGTAATCCGGACGGAAGTCGTGTCCCCAATCCGAAATGCAATGCGCCTCATCGATGACAAACAGGCCTATCCGGCTGGCGAGGCTTCCCAGTACCTCGAGATGGAAAGTTTCATTGGCCAGACGTTCCGGCGAGATCAGCAGGATATCGATCTGGTTGGCCAGCAGCTCCTGACGGATGGCCGGCCAGCTTTCGACATTGCTGCTGTTGATGGTACGTGCGAGCACGCCCATGCGTTGTGCGGCTTCAAGCTGATTGCGCATCAAAGAAAGCAATGGCGAAATCAGCAGTGCCGGTCCCCTGCCCTGCTCTCTCAACAGCTTGGCGGCAATGAAATAAACAATGCTTTTGCCCCAGCCAGTGCGCTGCACCACCAGCAAGCGCCCGCCTGACAGCAGCTGCGCAATGCTTTCCCACTGCCCATCACGAAACTCCGCGTCCGGACGGTTTAACCCCAAACGCAATAACGATAACGCACGATTCCGCATAAAACACGTTCCTTTTCTGCATACAATCGAATCCCTCGTAACGCTTATGAAAATAGCCTTGCCGGATAACCTTGTCAACAAGCAACTCCCAAAGTCATAAAGTTTGTGATTCTTCAGGAATTCTTGTGAAGCATCCACACACAAGCGATTTTTAACAACGAAAAGACACGAAAATATACGAAAGGGGGTGTCCAGAATTTCAACAACTGGAATTAGTGGAAGTGGAGCGGAAGATGGTATGTAATATCCAACCGGCAGCCAACCCATTTTGGTTCAATAGCATACTGCCGATGACAATCAAGGCAAGACCCGAAAAAAAGATGATCGACTTATGACCCAGCACCGTGCTGGCGAAAAACTCCAAGCGGTCACGCCCAGTTTCGGACGCCACCAAAAAATTAAGTTTACATTTCCGGTTTCTTTTGGCTGCCTTTCTCCTGTTCTGTCAGTCGAGTATGTGCATACGCTCCTTTCAGAACAGGAGAAAAACAGCTCAAAATAATTCCAGAACTGTTGCCTTGATTTTTGAACAACTCCTTAGGAATTGCTATGACTTCCCGGGGTTTTCCATGTTTCAATTCACATTTTCTATGCTTCCGTATGATTTCTTATGATTTTTCTTGAAATTCCGTTTTTCCGGCACTATGTTTTCGCC
>JAPXLT010000132.1:0-518 GCA_033809415.1 Lentisphaeria bacterium | reverse complement strand
GTACGGAGACGCGGAGGTGGCGGATAGAAGAACATTTCGAGGTGAACCGGAGTGGGGGGGGGCGGTGAATTATCTCGAACCGACCACATCCATCCCGGCATTTTTCTTCGTGCCTCTGTGCCTTTGTGAGATGCCACAGATGATTCGCGCAATTTGATTTTTAATTGGTATTAGGAATTGCTATGACTTCCCGGGGTTTTCCATGTTTCAATTCACATTTTCTATGCTTCCGTATGATTTCTTATGATTTTTCTTGAAATTCCGTTTTTCCGGCACTATGTTTTCGCCGTGGTTCAGAAATCATCCAGCCCCACCCACCCAGGGGGCAACCCACCCTCGATTAGGTACGCGCGCGCGTGAGTGACAGCCGTCGGACAGGTCGGACGGGTCGGACGGGTCGGACGGGAAACGCTCCCCTGCACCCTGCACCCTGCACCCTGCACCCCGCACCCCGCACCCCGCCCCCTGCACCCTGCACCCTGCAACCCCGTCCCCTGCCCCCTGCACCCTGCACTTCA
>JAPXLT010000131.1:0-12136 GCA_033809415.1 Lentisphaeria bacterium | reverse complement strand
GGCGAGCCGCCGGCGCTCCATATCGCCTCCGACTGAAAAAGTAAAGCCGGTCTTGTCACACAAGAATTTTGTCGGAGCAGGCTCATTCGTCAAAGCAGCAACCCTACAAAATTTTCCGCGCTTTCCGTACTTTCCGTGGACAAAAAAAATGCTCCCCTGCCCCGTTATCTAATTTTTTCCAGGAACTGCTGTTCTGTGGTTATGCCGCTGATAGCACGCAAAAGGATCGTAAAGTTTACGGCTTCACCCGGCATGATCGTGAGCGGTTTATTCGCCTCTGGATCAGTGAATACTTTTCCGTAGAAACTACGCGGGAATTCCAGTGTATAGACTTTTCCGCCGCCCTTATGGTCGCCCTTCGAGGTGAACCACACATAGGCATGGGTAGTTACCGGACCGCCAATCATGGCGAGACCAGTTTTCAATGCGGGGTCAAACGTGCCCATATAGGGTGCCAGCAGTTTCACTGAGCGACGTTCGTAATTGATCGGATTCGATGCGCTGAATACGGTCTCCTCGAGCCGCTCCGATTCCTTTACGGGGACAATGATGCGGTCGTTTTCCTGGGCGTCTTTCGTATTTCCTATGGCAGGCACGAATCTTCCGCGCCATGCGAGCTGGTATTGCTCAGGATCGTCGGATTGCGTACCTTTCGGCAGGGTGTTGGTGATCTCGTAATCCATTTTCAAGTCCTCCGAGCCGGAGCGCATTGAAAGCGTGCGGCGGAACAAGAACGGGGTGTCCGGGATGCGCGTCTCAAAGGAAAGCGCGATCCGGTCCGATTTGATTTCAAGAAAACGGACGTCCCAATCGACAAATGATATCGGCCAGACGCCTCCGCCGTCGGCATCTTCATATCCGCCGTAACCGTGCAGACGCGTGGCCATGTCCTTCGAAACTTTCCGGGCGGTGCGTTCTGCGCGAGTAAGGCCATTTTCAAAGGTGCCCGGCGCCAGGCATTCCACTCCGCGCACCTTGAAGGAAATGATTCGCCCGCCGGTTTCCATGACCGTTGCGGAAAAAATAGCGTTGCCCAGCACGAAAGAGGGATGATCTTCATAATCGGAAGCGGTAATGGAGACCTTGAAATCTTTCATATCCCCGGCCTTTGCAGCTTCCTTGCAGAGTTCGAGATAGTATTCGGCACGCTCGAACTCGTTGAGCCTGAAGGCGCTTTGTGCGCGTTCATACATCCCTTTTTCCAGCGCATTGGCGAAAGACCGGCTTCCGGAAAGAGATTTTTCCACGATCTGAAATTTTGTGGATTTGATCAGTTCCCGCGCATCATCTCGCTCCTTGGCCGTATAAGTTTTCTGTTGTTCGATATGGGCAAGAAAGGTTTTGATCGGCGCGGCATCCGTCCCGTATTCCGCGCATTTTTCAATCAGCTCGCGCAATTCTTTCAGCTGCGGATCGGGCTTCAACTCATAGGTGCGAATCAGCGTTTTCTCCTTTTCACCCGATATCATGCGCAAGGACACCTTATTTTCGCCTAGTTTATCGAGCACAAACGGTACCTCGAGGCATTTGTCCGCGCCGATTTTTCCGGATTTCCTGCCGTCTACGAAGACTAGTGTGCCCGGTGCTCCGAACACATTGAAGCGACCCTCGGAGAGTTCCGTCGAACTGTTTTCCGGCGGATTCGAAGTCACCACGACGGCGGGCGGCTGATCCAGCGATTCGATTTCATCAGCGATGCAGTCACGGAGGGCATACAGCAGATGCGGATCGTTTTTATACTCGAACGGAGCCACCGGAATCAGTGCGCGGAGAATCTCTTTCACCCGAATTCTCCCCTGGCCGGGAAACTGGGCGTCGATTTTATTCTCGAGAATGCGCATATAGTCGAAATCGTCGATGCTCTCCCGGATTTGCGCAGCACGCAGAGAGGGGACCAGTCCTTCGCCTTCTTGGCGGGGTGGATAAAAAATCGTTGCCCCGCCGCAAGCAGAAACCTTGTCCATATCATGCCAGGGGTTGGTTCCATCAGGAAAATAGACGGTGTTCCAGAGGAGTCCGCCATTTCCGTCTGCGGAATAAATCTGCCATGGATACAGGCGGGTGCGGATGTAATCATGGGAATCCATCCGGACTACCCAATTGTAGTACCAGATGTCTTTTCCGGCCTCGAGTTCAGCCTTCTGCTCCTCCGGGCGCAGATAGCCCGGCACCAATGGGACGCACCAGGTATGCACGTATCCGATGTCAGTGGAAACATGTTTCGGGATGAAGATTTTCAGGTCGGGCGCGGCTTTGTGCAGTGCATTGGTGATTTTTGCCAGTTCCGCATATACTTTTGCGGGCGGTTCATCATAGAGGTATGCATAGAAATTAACCCTTGGAAACGCTGTCTTTACATGAGCTGTAAACTGTTTGGCAAATTCCCCGGCATAATGCAGTCCTTCCGGTGAACTCCATGAAAAATCGCCGAACGGGCTTTTGGACACTTTGTCGCGGCCGTCGCTCCCCCACCAGCCATGGTTGTCGCCCAGCATCGTGAAAACGGGTGCCGGGATACTTTGCATCCCGTATTCCTTGTGCCATTTTTGAACACACTTGTCAAATGGAGTCCAATCTGTGACGGTGAGCTTGCCGTTTTCAATTTCCCATTTCGGGCGCGGCGGCCACTGCGCCTGGTTTCCGGTCATGCGATGTTCCTGGAGAATACGCTGCAGTGCGTTTGCGATTTCCGCATGCGGGCGCTTGTCGATCACCTTGAAGGCGGCAAAGGGCTGCGCGTAAAAATACGTTTTGAGGTGTGGAATATCCGGCAACGCGAAGTTGCGCACACGTACATTCAAGGGTATGCTTGCCAACTCATCGGAGCCGCATAGGAGCTTGATATTCCCATGATAAAGGCCGGGTCTCTGTCCCTTAGGCACCTTCACCGTTACATAGAACGGAAGATTCTTCAGCGGTTCCGCTTCAGCCGATAAATCCGGCAGGAGCGGGTCGGCGTTCAACCCTTTGAGCGATGGATTGTCCGGGTTTTCGAGATGGATGAATCCAACGATCTTATAGGACAGATTCGAGGCGGAAATGACCCCTGCATCCCCTTGCAAGTCCGCAAAGGACAGATGGACGTCTGAAAGTTTTTTCCGGGGCGTTACGACCAGCTGGAATGGTTCGCATTCATTGGCGGCAGCGGAAATCTCCACTTTTTTCGCAGTCTGGATGCCTTCGGGGATGCCTTCAGCGGCAACCTTCAGGTATGGCGCTTCCTTCCACAACGTGAAAGCATCGTTATCCGCCAACAGCGATGCGCCGGCATGCAGATTGGAAATAGCCTCATCCTTTATAATCCCAAAAAAGAGGTCGTCCAGCCAGATTTGGGTTTTGCCGTCCAGCCACAATGTGATGGTAATGCGTGCGGTTGCAACAGGCGGATAGAATTCCAGTTTCATTTCATGCCATTTTCCAGGCGTGGCATCCCCTTCCGGGAACAAATATCCGATGACTTCTTGTTGGCTGTTCCAGTAGGCGACACGTCCGGAAAAACGCACTTTCCCTTCACTCGGACCGATATAATAGTTTGCGATGAAGCGGTATTTTTCACCGCTTTTGAATGGCAGCTTAGTGAGGTTTATTTCATAGACCGACTTCTCAAAGTCTGCCGAGCACAGCAGCGCATATTTTCCGCTTTTTGTTTTGAGCGTACTGCGCTCCGCGAACATTTTCCGATCCTTCTGCGTATATGGTTCGCTGCCGATTCTCCGAACGATATAATATTCGTCCATTGCGGGCGTCTCGAAGGAGCCGTTTGACAGGAGATTGGTGCCCGGCCTGAATTTTTCCGGATCGTCGTTTGCCATCAGATTTACGCCCGAGAGCATCCCTGCCGAGATGCACAGAATTACGAGTGACAATATTCGATTCATCGCGGTTTTCTCCTGTTTTTGTAATCAGTACGTCGAGCTGTATGCTCCGAAGGCATATCCCCATGCACGTGGGCTGTAGAACAGCATTCTGCCATACTCTATCCATTTAGCGCTTCCGTCAAAGTACAGGGCATTGTTGCTGCCGGAATGCCGGGTGACGATATTCCCCACACCCGCAACGTTGAAAAATTGCTGGTCACGATGAGCGTCAATAATGAAGACTTTACTGCCCGGCCCTTTGACCTGCATGATCTTCGGATTCTTCAACAGTACCCCATTAGGCATGGCACTCGAAGTGGGGCAGTTTCTTGCAACATACATATTGGCGCTGTAACAGGAAATACGACCGGCACCGGTTTCTTTTGCCGGACAGGTGAAGAGTTTTTCTTTGTAGGCATCTTCCAACTGGTAGAAATTCTTCGCCTTGTAACCGACATAGGGCGCTATGCGGCAGTACCATGCCCAGTTATTGACAGTCGCATAACCTCCAAATGGATCGCCGCTTTGATCCCAGCCGTAAGGAATATACTCTTCGAAGTCCTGATAGTATCCCTCGATCGCATACCCCATCTGCTTCAATTGATTCATGCAAGCGATGTTCTTCGCCTTTTCCCGCGCCTTGCTGAGTGCCGGCAAAAGCATGGCGGCAAGAATGGCAATAATCGCGATGACGACGAGCAGTTCTATTAATGTAAAGACCTGACTTTTTCTGCAATCTTTTGTTCCCATGGCGCTCTCCTTTTTTATTACTACAGAGAATCTTGTTTCGTGTCTTTTCGTTGTAAAAAAATGGGTTTACACGAACAGTGGTTCCACTCTTCGCATCATTGCGCTCTCCCGGATCACGACCTCATGCGGCATGATGATTTCCGGCGGGGCGACATCTTTCTTTCCAAACCATTGATCTGCACGCGCAAGCACTTCGATGACTTTTTTCCCGATCTCTTCGTAACGGAAATCTACGGTTGAAAGCGGCGGTTTCAGGAATTTGCCGCCCGGATAGCCGCAGTATCCCATCACGGAAAGCTGTTGCGGAATCTGGATTTTCATTTTTCTTGCGACCTTCATCAGGAGCATCGCGAAAAAGTCCGATGTGCAGATCGCGGCTGTTGGTGCCTCATCGAGCTTCATGACTCGTTGCAGCTCGATTTCCACTCTTGCATATTCAATCGGACAGTTGCATATCAGTTCAGCATCAAAGAGGTCGTGCTTCCGCAAAAATCCGTAAAATCCTTCCAAATCCTCAAAATATCCCTGGATCCAATTCGGCAGGAAGAAGGCAATACGGCGATGTCCTGCATCCTTGAGCGCAAGGATGCCTTCCTCCCACGCCTTCTTCGAATTGGTTCGCACGCCGGCAAATCCGGTGGTCTGGACATCTCCCGGATGGCAAACGGCCATCACGACGGGAAGCCCGGATTTCTGCAAGGCCCGGATGTAATTTTCCTTTCCGTTATACCGTCCTTCCAGAATCACGCAGCCGCCAAGTTCCCTGTTATTTCTGAGCATGGCGGCGGTTGCCTCCAAATCCTGGTCGTCAATAAAGGAACGAGGACAAAGTTCCAGCATCATGCCATATTCCTGCGCACTCTGCTGCATCGATGGCATCAGATAATGCCCCTCATAGGCAGGATCGCTCCCCGCAGAGGGTTTCAACAGGACAAGGATCTTCTTCCCGTCCCTTGCAGACGGCAGATTGACAAAGGTTCCCTTCGAGCGAATCCTTACCAGAAGCCTTTCCTTTTCAAGCACCTTCAGCGCTTTCCGCAAGGTATCGCGAGAAACACCCAGCTCAGCGGCAAGCTCCACTTCCACAGGAAGCTTTTCGCCATGCGCATAATCGCCGTTCAGGATGCATCCGCGCAATTCCTTGGCTAGGACATCCTTTTTCAGATCGAAAGTATTTTTTACCATTGGTATGCCTTAGTATGCCTTGTTCTGCTTAACTATAATAATGAAAAATACATTTGTCAATAGCATTTCCTGAAAAGTGGCGAAAAAGTTCCATGCAGAGTAATGCCTCAGTGCAGGTTTAGGGGAATGGGGTGCGTAGTGCGGGGTGCGTAGTGCGTTGGGAACGGGTGCAGGGGGCGCAGATTTAAAAAGTAGCGCAACCGTCCCGGTTGTGATTATTCTGACTGTCGTGGGGTGCGGGAGGGGGATGTTCTTGTCCTGTCCACACTGTCCACACTGTCCACACTGTCCACACTGTCCACACTGTCCACCACGTCTGACCCGCACCACGCACCACGCACTACAGAAGACTGACGTATTACCATGCAGAAGTCCTTCGTCCATAAAAATCGCTGTCATTTACGGCAGGAATGCGATTGATATGGTACAGTAAATGAATGTCTGAGGCTGGGTTCTGAATCCGGCAGCTTTATTCGAGGAAAACCATGGACATAGCATCATCAATTCGTTCAGTGTTGACACAGTTAGGCGAAAATCCGGAGCGGGAGGGCTTGCTAGCCACTCCGGAGCGGGTTCAGAAAAGCATGGAATATCTGACTCGAGGATACCAGATGAATCCCGATGACGTGGTTGGCGACGCGATCTTTCATGAAGAGAGCAACCATATGGTTATCATCCGGGACATCGAGGTGTATAGCCTCTGTGAACACCATCTGCTGCCATTCTACGGACGCTGCCATATCGGATATATTCCCAGAGGGACTGTCTTTGGCGTCAGCAAACTGGCTCGACTAGTGGATTGTTTTGCCAGCCGCTTGCAGCTGCAAGAACGCCTGACTCAGCAGATTGCCCGCTATATTAAAGACAAAATCAACGCTGAAGGGGTTGGCGTGGTCATGGAGTGCCGTCATCTCTGCATGATGATGCGCGGGGTGGAAAAGCAAAATTCCTGCATGGTCACCTCCGCAGTGCTGGGCAGCTTCCATGAATCCGAAGCCACCCGCAATGAATTCCTGCAATTACTACAAAAACCAATATTCTAATTTTTTAACAACGAACCACACGAACAGGCTTGGGGTGGACTGACGCCCACAACCTAC
This sequence comes from Lentisphaeria bacterium, assembly GCA_033809415.1. Lineage (GTDB taxonomy): Bacteria > Verrucomicrobiota > Lentisphaeria > Oligosphaerales > Oligosphaeraceae > JAQVUB01. The sequence goes on along the minus strand of JAPXLT010000131.1, from coordinate 5,244 downwards.
ACGGACTTTACACGGACTTTACACGGACGGGACACGGACGGGACACGGACTTTACACGGACTTTACACGGACTTTACACGGACTTTACACGGACTTTACACGGACGGGATACGGACAGCTGATCGGTCGGATCGGCGATGTTGGAATCAGCCCTGAAAGGGCGCGACATACCAGCCCAGGGCAACGCCCTGGGTCAGGGATCACACCATCGGCAAAGCCCTGAAAGGGCGCGACATAATCTCTGCCCATCGTCCATTGTCCATTGTCCATTCAGCAGTCCATTCTTGTCCATTCGGTCCATCGTGTCCATTCGTGTCCCTGTCCATCGTCCATAAAAAATCTTTCCTAAAAAAGAAGATTTTGGGTGATAGTAGCACGAAAATTCATGGCAGCTGCCATGTTTTTGCTGCTTGTCGCAGAAAGCATGCTGGTTCTGCATTCAGTACGGTGAATTTTTCCTGCAATTCGGCTGGTGCATCCGGAGCAATCAGGCTGTACTGCGCCCACTCGAGCAGGTCCAGATCATTATGATCATTGCCAAGTGCATAGGTCACAGGCGGATTGGGCAATTTTCCTGACAACCAGCTGGCTGCATCGGATTTACTGACCCCGGGCGCAAAGATTTCCAGCCAGATGCTGTGTCCATCCAATGGCGATGTGGCACGGATAACGGAAAAATCCTGCAAGCGTGGCAGTATCCGAAGAAAGCGTGGGTCATCCGGGTGCAGGACAGCTAACAGCTGACTCGCCCTACCCTGCCAGGATTCCGGCGGCAATGGGCGGCAGAAATCCTGGTAGAGCCGGATTCTGCGGCAAAAATCCGTCCCACTCTCTTCTTCAGCGGCGAATTGCCGGTATTGGAAGTGATGATTATCGGGCAGCGCGGCCTGTATCATCGTATCGATCTGTTCCTTCTGCAGGATGTCCAAGGCTTGATGCACTTGGCTCTCGCTTAATTCACGACGCAGCAGGATCTCTTGTTTATGCCAGTCCATGATGCCGACACCGGTTGAAAAAATTGCATAATCGAAGGGCATCTCTCGAGTGACGACCTTGCTCAGCGAATACAGGCTTCTTCCGCTGGCCAGGGCAACGACTACCCCCCCTGCCCTCAAATCCCGCAGCATCTCGAGGTTATCCGCAGAAAGTGCCTGTCCCCCGGCAATCAAGGTGCCATCCAGATCACAAAATAATATTTTCCCCGGCATCTCCGATAATCCCTTTCGTACTGCTTTCGTGCCCTTCGTTGTTAAAAAATTTATGCCTGGAGCATTTGGTTGAATTGTATCAGTTCGAGGCAGGTGATGGCAGGATTTGTCTGGGCACGCTGTTTTTCGGCTTCCGTGCCGTATCCCCACAGTGCATAATATAGGCGGACTCGAGCCAATTGCGGACGCGCCACAGCCCGCAGCAGGGTTTCCAGACGGTCTTCGACAAAGCAGATGTCCCCTGCCCCGTTCCGGATGAATTCTTCCAGCAAGTCTTCCTTGGGCCGTTTCGCCTCCAGTCCCCAGATTTTATTTTCCGGGAAATCGACCCCCTGCCCTTCCAGGAGCAATTGTGTAAAACGCTGCTGTTTAGTTGTCAGAATCCGGACTTCGTGCTGCTCCATCGCCTTCCGCAATGCCGCGATGCTTCCGGGATAAAAGCGGTGGCTGTTCAGCCAACCTTGCTGATCCTCCCGTATCCACTGGTCACGGCTCTGTGCAAATTTCCGGATCATGCTTGCAGTATCCAGCCCGCTGTCTTGCAGCAGGCGCTGGCAGTTCTGCTCGAGTTCATTCTGGAAAGCGGACAGAGGCTGCTTTTCCAGCAGCATACGCAACATCAGCACGGACTGCCAGCCGGTCTCCAGGTATGGACGCACCCGCAAGAACTGGTCTGTCATTTCTTCCGGGATCTGCTGGGTCGTCAGCAGTTCCGGCCAGAGTTCCCACGCGCACTTCCAGGCGCTGGCGGCGGTTTCGGCGGCACTGTCGCAGAGCACACCATCAAAATCAAGAGCAAAAAATGCCATGTCACAACCTCTTTTTCGTACTTAGACCACGCCCAAAAAGGTTTCTGAGTGCTTATTATCCGCAGATTACGCGGGTGGAAGCCGATTTCCAGGATTAGGAATTGCTATGACTTCCCGGGGTTTTCTATGTTTCAAGTCACATTTTCTATGCTTCTATATGACTTCTTATGATTCTTCTTGAAATTCCGCTTTTCCGACGCTATGTTTTCGCCGTGGTTCAGACATCTCCAAGCCCCACCCAACCAGGGGGCGAACCACCCTTATCGCGCGCGCGAGGCGAAAGGAGGGGGCAGGATGAACGACGTGGACAGAAGATAGACGTTTCCCCCGCAACACGCCCCCTGCGCGTCGTGTGCCATCACAACCGAGACGGTTGCGCTACTTTTTAAACCGTATGCCATCCCATCCGTCAAAGCAGTAACCCTATAAAAAATTTTTCGTACTACTATCCCTCAAAATCTTCTTTTTTGTGAAAGATTTTTCTGAAAAAGCAATCTTCAAGTCATTGGCATATAAGCACTTCTATGTCTGATTGTGGTGCCTTTACAAGGCACTGTCTTTGGGGGATTTCCCACCCCAGGCTAAAGCCCATAAGCGTTAAGTTGTTTCCGGAAATCCCAATTTTGCCTTCCAAAATTCAAAATTTCAAACGGGAAAAGACATTTTTGTTGCTTTGAAAAGAGGAATTTAGGATTGAAAATCGAAAAAAACTGAACTGCTTAACGCTTATGGGCTAAAGCCTGGGGTTAAGCATAGTCAAACGCCTACGGCGTAATACGTTATGCCAATCCGCCGATCTGTCAGATAAAACAACCAATTCGACTGCAAATTCGCGTGCAATCTCATCCGTCGAAGCAACAACCCCTATAAAAAATTTTCGTGCCTTTTCGTGTTTTTTCGTTGTTAAAAAATCCTTTTTGGACACGGTCTACTTACGGGGACTCTGGGCTTTTGGCGGTTTGGAAAGGCGAAGCCGGAAAACCTTCAGCATTGTACAGATTCGGATTTCCTGGAAACTTTGCCCAAGCGTAACGTACCTGCTGCGGTTTGGGCACGACCTCACTCGATACCAGAATCGTTTCGCCATCGATGCAGGCATCTGCCCAATGGAAGCGACCATCTTTACCGGCTATTGCAAAGCACTGCAATTCTCCGCCTTTGGCAATTAAGCCGCCACCGACATTGTCAAAAAACAGCCGAATTCGACCGTTCTCCTGCTGCATTTTGCGGTACAGGGGACCTGCACTGACACCTTGGTATCCGTAGCAGATTCGTTTTGCCTCCTGGGCGAGGCGAAAACCCAGGGTTTTCTTGTTAGCGGGATGGATATCGGAATGATCCCCGATATCAATGGTGACTGCCATCCCGGTATTGTGCTCCTTCAGCATAGCCCGTTGAGTCTCTCGCAGCTTGGACCAGGAATTGTCCTCCGGCGGCAACAGTTCCCAGAAATCATCTTTGAGCCGTTTGGCCGGACTATGACTTTGGAAAGCTGCCAGCTGGGTCAGCACAAACGCCATGTCCGGGTCATCCCATTGCCTGCGCCAGTCCTCGAGCAGGGCTTTTTGCAGCTGGTAATAATCTGCATATTCCTCAGCGTTGCTTTCGCCCTGGTACCAGAGAATTCCTCGAATGGTGTACCGGCACCAGGGAGCGATCATGGAATTAAACAAGGTAGCCGGGAAAGCAGGAGAATCATAACCGGGAAGCGGCTTCGGCTTGGGCGGATACAGGCCCGGGTCCGCGTTGAATTCCACCCGATATTTCCATTTTCCGGCCAGGCTGATACTGGTGTCTTTCTCGCCAAACGGGCGCAGGAACAAATCTGCGGCGGGGCCTTCCATGCCCGTTGCCCCTTGAAAATTGACAACTCTTATTGCCAAGGTGTTTTTTTGACCGGGCCTGACCAGGCTTGCCGGTATCCGGTATACACGTTTTTTCAGCCAGTAATTTGGCTCGTCGGAGCCGGTCTGCCCGATTTGTACGCCATTGAACCAAGTGAAGTCCACCTCATCGATGGCACCCAGCCCTATTTCCAGCTCATGGTCGCGCCAGCCAGCCGGGACGATGATCTCGCGCCGGTACCAGAATACTCCGGGGAAATCCAAAGTCACCGGTGCCGGTACCTTGACTTGTTGCCAAAGACTGTCATCACATTCCTCTCTGCTGTATCCTTCCGCAAAAGCAGTCTTTTCTGGACTTTGCTTGAGAAACAACTCTTCCCAGTCTTCCAGCTGCTTGCGCTGTTCCGCCCTCACTTTTGCCACATCTACTGTTTTCAGGCTGTCGATCTGCTCGAGTTCCTGCTGCCTTTTTGCTTGCTGATAGCCATCCCGGCTGATCCAGCTCTGGATCGGGGTTCCTCCCCAGCTGCAATTGATCATACCCACCGGAACTTGCAGTTCGCTTTGGAGTTGTTTCGCAAAATAATATCCAGCTGCGCTGAAGGGGGCAGCGGTCTCGCTGTTGCAGCAAGTCCATCCGGGTCCCTTGCTTTCTGTAAGCGGGTCTTCAGGCGCCACGCTGCTGCACAGATTAGCATTATACAAGCGGATTTGTGGAAAGTCAGCGGCGGCGGCTTCTTCTTTTCCTCCTTCAGTTCTCCAGAATAGGGTTTCGCTCCATAAAGGCATGGACATATTTGATTGTCCGGAACAAAGCCACACTTCACCGATCAGGATATTTTTAAAGGTCAGGATGCGATTTCCTGCCCCGGCTATGGTCAATTCGTACGGACCTCCAGCGGACATGGGCGGCAGAACAGCCTCCCATGCCCCGGTGTTGTCAGCAAAGGCTGTCACGGTTTTTCCAGCCAGGCTCACCTTGACCGCTTGTTTTTCCGGGCAGGTTCCGCTGATCCTGATTTTCCGGTCTCTTTGCAAGACCATGTTGTCCCCAAAGACATTATGCACAGTGAAATTTTCTGCCATGTTGGGCGTTCCCTTCATGTGGGTACAAGCCGAAAAGAACTGTATCATCAAAAAACATGCTAAAATCTTGATTCGCATTATCCCCCCTATATAAATTTTCGTGTCTTTTCGTGTTTTTTCGTTGTTAAAAATGGGTTGTGGGCGTCAGCCCACGCCAAGGACATTCCCGCACCCTGCACCCTGCACCCTGCACCCTGCACCCTGCACCCTTTTCATGCTTGCATGATATCTCCGAACAGGGAATTTGCCGTTGTCCGGCATATTTTCACTCTGCGCAACTGTCCGGGCGTGACCCCG
>JAPXLT010000130.1:0-12322 GCA_033809415.1 Lentisphaeria bacterium | reverse complement strand
CGCACCACGCATACCGCACACCGCACTACAGAAGACTGACCCGTTACGGAGCACCAGTGAAATTTTTGTGCCTGTCGGCTTGCAACTGCCTTTTCATCACTTTATACTAAGCAGAATGTCATTTTTCGTTCTCACACCATTTGGAGTCTTATGATGAATAACACCCTTATTATCCGCAATGGCATGGTTCATGATGCCATCAACCCCAAAGCCACCGTGAGGGATATCCTGATCAGCGATGGAAAGATATCACGCATGGGTAAAAACTTGCGCGTACCTCGCGACACGCCTGAAATTGATGCTACTGGGCTGCAAGTCTGGCCGGGCTTAGTCGAGGCTCACTGTCATATTGGGCTTTCGGCATTTGGGACACGCGATCTCGGTGACTACAATGAGTATAACGACACCGTTTCCCCTCATCTTGATGCCATCGACGGCATAGACCCGCAAAATCCGTACTTCCAGCTGGCAGCACGGGCAGGAGTGACCTGCGTGGCAACCGGCCCAGGCAGCGCCAATGTCCTTGGTGGCACTTTTGTGGCCATAAAAACCGTAGGGCTGAGAGTTGATAACATGGTTGTACGCCGACGTATCGGTATGAAATGTGCTTTCGGCGAGAATCCGAAATTCAGCTACCGCGAAAAAAGCGTCACCACCCGGATGACGACGGCGGCAAAGTTGCGTGAATGTCTGGCCAAGGCGCAGGATTATCTGGCTCGCAAGAATGCGGCCGGCAAGGACATCAGCAAGAAGCCTGCATATGACATGAAGCTGGAAGCGCTGATTCCCGTGCTACAGGGTGAAATTCCTTTGAAGGCTCATGCCCACCGGGCTGATGACATCTTCACCGCAATTCGCATTGCCAAAGAATTCAATGTCAGGCTGACCATCGAGCATTGCACCGATGGGCATTTGATTGCTGATGAACTTGCCAAGGAGGGCTACCCGCTAGCCGTTGGTCCGAGCTGGATGTCGGCCAGTAAGCCGGAAGTACGAAACAGGACTTTTGCTACACCTGGCATTCTGGCCAAGGCCGGCTGTCAAGTTTCGATCATTACCGACTCGCAGGTAGTGCCCCAGGAACATCTGGCAACCATGGCAGCACTGGCCATCAAGGCTGGCATGGAACCTTTTGCCGCTTTGCAGAGCATCACCATCAATCCAGCCCGGCATGTCGGCATCGAAGATCGAGTGGGATCAATCGAAGCCGGAAAAGATGCCGATATCATCATCTCCAAAGGGTCGATTTTCGAATTGGACAACAAGATCGTCACGGTATTGATCAATGGCCAACCAGTGCCCTGAGCCGCATATTAATTCCGACCGAGCAACCATGAAATTTTTTCGTGTCCATTCGTGTCTTTCGTTGTAAAAAAACTGCTCCCTGCTTACTGATGCATTACCCCATGCAGGATATTTCAGGCAACTTTCATGCGTGAAAATCGACGGTGCGGAGTGCTTTTCCGGCGAGAGGTATTACATTAACTTTTTCCCGATACCTGACAGCATGGAAAGGAAGATCACGCGATGGAATCCCCAACACTCTTGGTACTTGCAGCCGGCATGGGCAGCCGTTATGGCGGCATCAAACAAATGGACCCGGTCGGCCCCGATGGCGAATTCGTCCTGGACTATTCGGTTTATGATGCATGGCGAGCCGGTTTTCGAAGTGTTGTTTTTATCATTCGCGAAGAACTTGAGGAGCCTCTCCGCGAGCATTTCGGCGATAAGCTCAAAGACAAGCTGGAAGCACGCTACGTTTGCCAGAAGCTGAACGATTTACCGGCAGGTTTTGTTTGTCCGCCGGAACGTCAGAAGCCTTGGGGAACTGGGCATGCCATCTGGTCGGCGCGTGCTGCTATTCAAGGGGCTTTCGGAGCTATTAATGCTGATGACTTTTATGGTGCGCAGTCGTATCAGGTGCTGGCGGATTTTCTGCGCTCGAAGGCCTGTGATGATCAGACCTATGCGATGGTGGCATACCGCCTGGCCAATAGCCTTTCCGAACACGGAACGGTCTCGCGCGGCATCTGTAAAGTCTCGAAGGATGGCTTCCTCGAGGATGTTGTCGAACGCACCAGCATCGAACCCTGCAATGGCGGAGCACGCTTCAAGGATGCGGACGGAAATTGGCAGCCGCTCACCGGCGAAGAACCCGCCTCCCTCAACCTGTGGGGCTTCTCGGCAAGCCTCTTCGATAAAATGGAAGGCCTCTTCCGTGAATTTCTGCAAAGTCACGGACAAGAGCTGAAAAGTGAATTTTTCATTCCGACGGTGGTTGACACCCTGATCAAACGCGGCGAATGCCGCACGAAGGTGCTGAATACGCCAGAATGTTGGTTTGGCATGACGTATGCCGAAGACCGTGCAATGGTAGTCGAGAAAATCGCGGAATTGACTGCCCGTGGAGTCTACCCGGAACATCTTTGGCGTTAATCATATCTTTATCTTTAATTTATAATCTGACAGGAGAACAGAAGTGAGTAGTAAGGTTCTGAAGCACGACCTGAGGAAAATTGTGCCTTTTTTCCGCTTTCGCGGCACCTATGTAGATGCGGAACCCTGGGGTTCCGGACACATTAATGATACTTATCGCATGAAAATTAAGCAAGGCGGAAGAGATGTGTATTATATCGTCCAGCGGATTAACCATAAAGTCTTTCCGCATGTTCCGGAAATGATGGACAACATCGAGCGGGTCACCAAGCATCTCCGTAAGAAGATAGAAGCAATTCCTGGCAGTGATTACAGTCGCGAAGCGCTCTGCCTGGTCTATGCCCGCGATAACAAGCCGTATTACCTGGACCCCGACGGCAACTACTGGCGCGCTTATGTCTTTGTCGAGCACGCCACTACCATAGATTATGTCTCTTCACCGCGTCAGGCTTACGAAGCCGCCAAGGCTTTTGGCAGATTCCAGGGTATGCTGCGAGATTTGCCCGGCGAGCCGCTTTTCGAGGTGATCCCCGGCTTCCATCATACCCCGAAACGCTTCGAAAGATTCCTTGAAGTCCTCGAAGCAGACGCATTAGGACGTGCTGCCTCGGCGCGTGCGGAAATTGATTTTGTATTGGCCCGTCGGGATAAAACATCGGTCATTGTGGATCTTTTGGACAGTGGACGACTGCCGAGCAGTGTCACCCACAATGACACCAAGATTAACAATGTGATGATGAATGACAGCGATGGCAAAGGAATCTGCGTCATTGATCTGGATACTGTGATGCCGGGTTCCATACTCTATGATTTTGGCGATGAGGTGCGCACGTCGACAGTCAATGCCGCCGAGGATGAGAAGGACTTGAGCAAAGTGCGCTTTTCGCTTGAATACTTCAGTGAGCTGGTGCGCGGGTACCTCGAAAGCGCAGGGGATTTTCTGACTTCGGATGAAATCAACTTGCTGGCCTTTTCCGGACGCCTGATCACTTTTGAAATTGGTCTGCGCTTTTTGACCGACTATCTCGAGGGGGATGTATATTTCAAGGTGCATCGCGATGGTCATAACCTGGACCGCTGCCGCACGCAGTTCGAAATGGTGCGCCAGATGGAAGAACTCAGCGATGAGATGGAAGCGATCGTTGCCAAACATCAATCTGAACTTTACAATGCCGGATGCCGATAAGAATAATCACGTCAAAAAAAAGGAGCCTTCATGAAATCCCAATTCAAACTGATTAAACCTGCCATCGTCCCGGTTCTCGATCCTGCCTTCCGTCCGCCGGTCCTGGCCAACCGTGCCTTCCTGGCGGAAGTCGAGGCTTCCGGCGCGGGGGTTCCCTTCATGGTGGCTGTCGAGCGCGATCATGGCCGTGTCTCCCGCTTTGATACAAAAGTCTTTGATCCACGCCACCCACGCGCGGCAGCCAACTATTTTTATGTCGAACGGCTTTTGAAATTTCTGCTTTGGCAGTTTGGCGGCTGGAAGGTGACCATCCATGGTCCGGCGGAGCTGGTGCGTTATCTGCAAGCCTGTTATTGCGATTCGGGCTGCCGCCGCTTTGATGCTGAGTTCTGGGGCGACCTGACTTATGAGCGTGAAATGTGCATCGTGCACGCACCGACGCCGTCCGATGTCCCGGAAGTCAATGATGGCGACGGCAGCACAGTTGTCCTGAGCTGGAAGGGGTGGCGGATCGGCTTCGATCTGGGCGCCAGCGACCGCAAAGTCGCAGTCGTCAAAGACGGCAGGCTGGCGCTGAAACCCAATGGAGAACCCATCCTGAGCGAGGAATATGTCTGGGACCCGAGGCCGCAGACGGATATCAACTGGCATTTCGAGCAGATCGATTGGATTCTGCGCGAGGCGGAGAAAGCGATCAAAGCAGCTGATCCAACTGCACGTGTCGAGGCGATCGGCGGCAGTTCAGCCGGTGTCTATGTCGATGGCCGTGTACGGGTGGCTTCGCTGTTCCGCGGAATTACTCCGCGTGAGCGTTTTGATGCCGAGGCTGCTCCGATCTTCAAGAATCTTGAGAAGAAATGGGGGATTCCCCTGCGTCTGGAGAATGACGGTGATGTCACGGCGTTGGCGGGATCGATCGCTCTGCAGGACGGGGCGGTTCTCGGCCTGGCCATGGGGTCTTCGCTTGCCGGCGGCTATGTTGACACCAATATGAAGATCAAGGGCTGGATGAATGAACTCGCTTTTGCCCCAGTGGATTACAATCCCAATGCCGCCGTCGATGAATGGTCGAAGGATTTCGGCGTTGGCGCCAACTATTTCTCACAACAGGCTGTCGGACGCCTGATCCCGGTGGGCGGCATCGAGATGCCGGACTTGCCGGCGGATGCGCTTCCGCTGCGCCTGAAACGGGTTCAGGAACTGATGGCAAAAGATGATGAACGCGCCCGCCGCATCTATGAAACCATCGGCGTCTATTTCGGCTATACAGTGGCTCATTTCTGTGAGTTCTACAAGCCGGTGCGCCACTTGGAAGTGCTCGGGCGTGTGGTCAGCGGAAAAGGCGGCGAGATCATCCTGTCGGAAGCGCGCCGGGTGCTGAAATCCGAATTCCCCGAACTGGCCGACCTGCATTTTTATGAGCCGGATGAACGTGAAAAACGGCATGGACAGGCTGCCGCCGCAGCCAGTCTGCCAATCGTTTAATGCCAGGGGTTGTGGGCTGATGCCCACAACCCATTTTTTAACAACGAAAAGACACGAAAATTTTATATAGGGGTTGTTGCTTAGACGGATGGGAGGGCACGCGGATTTGCGCTCTGATCGGTTGTCCGTGTCCCGTCCGTGTAAAGTCCGTGTCCGTTACAGAAAAATCTTTCATAAACTATAAGAAGTCGGAGGATATTAGCATGAATACCAAAGAACGTGATGCCTTTATCAGGGAAAGTCTGAATCAGGGCATGTCGCTGTCAGACGTGCAGAAAGCGCTGGCAGAGCAGTTCGATATCCGTATGACCTATCTGGAATTGCGCATGGTCGCTGCGGAACTGGAAGTGGATTGGAAAAAACAGGACAAACCCGCACCTGCCAAAAAGGAGGAAGTCGTCGAAGAGAGCGACACCGAACTGCCAGAAGAAGACTGGGACGAAGAGGACGACGACTCGGGCGATGATTCTTCTTCTGCCGCTGGCAAGACTAAAGTCACGATCAGCAAGCTGATCCGCCCTGGCGCTGCGCTCAGTGGTGATGTCGAGTTTTCATCCGGTGCCAAAGGCGAATGGTTTGTTGATAGCATGGGACGTCTCGGCTTCAATCCTGCGGAGGGTTCCGGTCAGCCCAACCAGAATGATCTGCGCGAATTTCAGAAGGAACTCCAGAAAGCATTGGGCTATTGAAGGGTGCAGGGGACAGGGGGCAGGGTGCAGGTTTTTAACCACGAAATACACGAAAAGGCACGAAAGTTCGTGCTTTTTTGTGCCTTTCGTGGTTAAAAACCTTTTTGGCGCCCTCTAGTTACTGAAAAAATCAGGGTCTGCATCCGGTTGAATGGGGATGCAGACCCTGCTTGTTTATGGTGCTGATGTTTACTCGGCGGCTTTTTTCAGGCGGTCGAGGTAGTCGGCTGGGGCACCCGAAATCTTGCTGATTTCCTCGCCCTGTGCATCCAGCAGAACGGATGTCGGGTATCCGCGCACGCGGAATTTTTCCGCCAGTTTTTGGTTGCTTTTGCGCAGCTCTTCTGTCATTTTGACTTTCGGTGAAGGAAGATCAATATAGAGCAGGATCAGCTTTCCGGCGGCAAACTCCTTGAAACTGTTCGTATCAAGGACATCTGCCTTGAGCTTTTTGCACCAGCCACACCAGTCCGAGCCGGTAAATAGAATGTACAGCTTTTTCTGAGCGGTCTGGGCAGCTTTCAGAGCCAGGTCATAGTCATCGTACCAGCCCGTTGGCGTCGTGGGACCGCTGCTGGGAATGGCAGCCAGATTCTCCGCTGCCCGGGAGAGTGACACGCCCAGCAGCAACGCTGCAAAAGAAATGAGAAGAGTTTTAGTAGACATCAGGGACTCCTTTGTGTGTTTGATTGAAATGACTAGTTGCGGAAGAGTGTTCCGCAAGTCTTATTTTTACAATACTTTCAGAGTGGTTTGTTTGCAAGTCTGACAGAAAAGAGTTGTCCAGTTTGCAGCGATCTGCTCCGCAAGTTTTTCCATGGATATTTTGCGAAGTCCCGCAATGGTGCCCATGATTTCGGCGACCATCCAAGGACGGCTTTCAGCGCCCCGGCAGGATTGCGGCGGAAGGTCCGGACAGTCGGTTTCCACTAGAATACGGTCAAGAGGAACTGTGGCTGCCAGTTTGTGCAAACGCTTTGACTCCGGCCAGGTTAATGGTCCGCAAAAGGACAGGAACAGCCCATAATCGAGTGCCTGACGGGCAATTTCTGCACTGGCATTGAAATGGTGGCAGACACCCCGGAGCGTCGTGATGCGCAGTCTTTTCAGCAGTGCGAAAAAATCTGGCCAGGCTTTGCGGTTATGCAGGATAACTGGCAGCTGTAGCTGTTGGGCGATCAGCAGCTGTTCACTCAATGCAGCCAATTGATCTTCGGCATCATCGCGTCCATTCCAGAAGTCCAGGCCGATTTCGCCTATGGCCAGGACTTTGCTGTTTTGCGGAGGATGCAGCAACTTTTTCCGCAATTGATGGAAACAATCCTGCGGGCGTTCTTTAAGGTAAAAAGGATGCACCCCCAAGGCGGCGTAAATGCCTGGATTCTCGGACAGCTCGAGCACCGTGTCCCATTCGGAAACTTTTGCGGCATTGACCAGAACAGCCTGCAATTCAGTTGCACAACGCAGCAGAATCTGCGGCAGAGTCGCTTGCAGGCGCAAGTCGGCCAGATGCGCATGGACATCGTAGAGTCCAGGCGAAAAATTCCATTTGGGGGAGCTTGGCAGAGTTTCCGGCATAAGACAGAGGGATCGAGAGGATTTTCGGGGCGTGCTGAGAAGATAGCCTTTTTACAAGACCTTTTCAAGCGGCTTTTGGTAATGCAACAGTAAAACTGGCTGACAGGGGCTTTTTTTACAACTAAAAACACTAATGGACACGAAAAAATTTCATGGAAAATATGGCTTTTCCTCGCAGAAAAAGCCGCTTCCATGAAATTTTTTCGTGTCCTTTCGGGCATTTCGTTGTTCAAAAAGAATTTCTTGCTTACCCAGGTTACTGACGCATTACGCTTTTGCCACTTTTTTTGCCACTTTTTTTCTGAAGATTTTTTATGCTTGAATTGCACTATTTTGAAAAAGGGTTATATTAACATTTTCTCTCTTTGAACGCATTCACACATATCCAACATCGGAGGTGTTTTATGGCACATAAAAAAGGTCAATCTTCAAGCCGTAACGGTCGCGACAGCAATCCAAAATACCGTGGTGTCAAAGCCTACGGCGGGCAGAAAGTCACTGCCGGCAGTATTATTATTCGCCAATGCGGCACCAAATTTCATCCCGGGAAAAATACAGGTCTGGGGCGTGATTTTACCGTTTATGCACTCTGCGATGGAACGGTCGAGTTTGTGAAATCCAGCCGCAAGATCAATGTAATTCCTGCTGTAGCTACAGAGTAAAACTTCTGCTAGCTTGGTAGAAGCCGGTTTTTTTGGGGCGCTTTGCGTTGCTGGAAATTCCGGCTTTTTGGTTTTCATGGGGCAATCGGTCAGAGGAGTCAAGCATGAAGCGTTTTTGTATTGTCGGAACGGGCGGCCGCGGCACTGCGAGTTATGCCGAGCCGATCATGAAGGAATTTCCGGGTCGGATCGAGCTTGTCGGGCTTTATGATATCAATCCGTTGCGCTGTGAAGCCTGCAAGCAAATACTCAAACGGCCTGACATCCCGGTTTTTTCCGATTTCAAGGAAATGCTTGACACGGCGAAGCCGGATGGCGTCATTGTTGCAAGCAAGGACAATACGCATGCAGAATATGTACTGGAATGCCTGAAGCGGAACATTGCAGTCTATTCAGAAAAACCCCTGTGCACGACCCGGGAACAATGCTTGGCGATTCGCAAGGCTGCCGCGCGCAGCAGCGCTCCGGCCTATGTCACCCACAATATGCGGTTTGGTCCGGATATGGCCAAATTCAAGGAACTGCTGCAGAATGGCGCCATTGGCAAAGTTTTGCATATTCAGTTTACCGAAACGCTGGATCGCTTTCATGGCGCGGATTATTTCCGGCGCTGGCACCGTCGCTTTGACAATACTGGCAGCTTGCTGATCCATAAGGCATCCCATCATTTTGACCTGATCAACTGGTTCGCGGATTCCAGAGTCAAAACGGTCACTGGCCAGGGTGCCTTGTCGTTCTATGGACGCAAAGGCCCGTTCCGGGGCAAGCGTTGCTCGAACTGTGCGTTTGTCGGCGATTGTGAATTTTACGCGGATGTTTTTGCCAGTGAACACAATCGTATTCTTTACCGGGAGGCCGAGAAGGCGGATCATTATTATCGTGATGGATGTGTCTTCGACCGGAAAATTGACATCCCCGACACCTATGCCGCAACGATGGCCTTCGAGAATGGGATCATTGCCAGCTATTCCCTGATTGCCTATGCGTCCTATGAAAGCATGCACATTGCGGTGGAAGGAACCGAGGGACGCCTGGAATATATCATGCGCTACGGAACAAGCTGGGCGATTGGCCATAAAAATAGCGCCAAGGAAGTCAGCCTTGCAAATGATGGCGAAGACCAAGATGACTCCCGCAAATTTTTCATGCTGACGGAAATGGGCAAGAAGATCGAGCACATCCCCGAAGTCCAAGTCTCAGGAGGACATGGTGGGGCTGATCCCGCCTTGCGGGAAGCACTGTTCTGTGGAATGGAAGCCGATCCCCTCGGTCAGCGCGCTCCCATGGAAGATGGTATTCAAGCAGTCCTGGTAGGCATCTCGGTTATGGACAGCATCCGAGCCGGCGGCAAGCTGGTCAACGTGCAGACCGGAAAAATACTCTGACACAGACAGATTGGCACCCGTATTCCTGCTTTTAAACCACGAAAGGCACGAAATTTTTCGTGCCTTTCGTGGTTTTAAACTGAGATGTCTGGCGTTTTTATTTCAGATTGATGCTGACGTTTTTGAAGTCGCCCTTCATCAATTCTTTTAGTTTATTGACGGAGCATTCCCAGAAATTTTTGTTAAAATCGTCGGTAAAGGCAGCGATATGCGAAGTGATGATGACGTTTGCCATGCCGCGCAGGAGGCTATCCTTTTCCAGCGGCTCCTTTTCGGTCACATCCAGGGCTGCACCGGCAATGATTCCCTGATTCAATGCGTCAACCAGTGCGGATTCGTCAACGACTGCACCGCGTGATGTGTTGATCAGCAACGCATCACGTTTCATCTGCTGGAATTGCTTCTTGCCAATCATATGCCTAGTGTCATCGGTCAGGGGGCAATGCAGCGAAATGAAGTCCGCTGTCTGGAGAAGTTCATCAAGGGGAACGGATGCCGGCGAAAGGGGATCGTGATGAATGATTTTCAGGCGGAAGCCGGAAAGCATAGTTTCAACAAAACGGGCAATGCGCCCATAGCCAACTAGACCGAGAGTACGTCCACTGAGATGACGGGATGTTGTCTCTTCGCTGGCCGCCAGCCAGCCGCCGGCAGGAATGGCGCGGCTGTGCAACTGGATTTTTTTGGCCAGGGCGAGCAGCAGTGCCGCGGCGTGTTCGGCAACGGCCTCGGCAATCGATTCCGGAGAGTTGCAGATGGCGATCCCCTTTTCGGTGGCGCGTTGCCAGGGCAGTGCGTCAACCCCACTGCCGCTGCGGAAGATGGCACGACATTTTGGCAGTTGATCGAGTACTTCGGCAGTGAGCGGTTTGCAAACGCCGAACATCCAGAGAATATCGGCATCGGCAGCCAACTCGATGAGTTCTTCACGTGTGGTGCAGTTGCGGCAGACCAGCTCCATGCCTATCGAGCGGATGGCATCCAGATGGATTTGTGGAACTTGTCCAGGTTCGTCAGCGCTTATCAGGGCAGTTTTCATTTTGCGTTTTCCATAATTTGTCGATAGTTGCTGATCATCCCAGCGCAGTCTGAGGTGATGGCGATCCAATTCAAACCGCGTTTTTTCCAGACATCATAGGGGCCGGAGGCGGTTCCAAGAAGAAGGCCGGCTTTCAAGGTCTTTCGGCAAATTTCCTCGATGACTCGAGTGACTTCCGGATCATTGGTTTGACCTAGTTTTCCCATCGAACCGGACAGATCAAAAGGTCCGATGCAGATGCTGTCAATGCCGGGTACCTGCAGAATTGCATCGAGGTTGCGTACCGCGTCAATATGTTCAATCTGGATAATTACCAGCGGCTCACTCTCGGAAATTTTCAAGTATTCCGGGAAGGGGATTTGACCGAAACGGTTGGCTCTGCGCACTCCGCAACCGCGTTTTCCACGGGGCGGATATTTGCATGAAGCGACGGCTTCGCGTGCTTCCTCGGCGGAGTTGACCATGGGGATGATGACGCCGGCCGGCGCCAGATCGAGCACCGGTTTCAGGATGGCCAGATCATTCCAGGCAACACGTACTAACGGTGCGCAATCCGTGCCCCGCAAAGCCATCACATGTCCCTGGATATTTTCCAGGGAAAACGGGGCATGTTCCGCATCGATCCAGGTGAAGTCCATGCCACAATCCCCGGCCAGTTCACTGACGACCGGGTCTGACAAAGTAATCACCGTGCCTACACACATACGCCCAGAGGCCATCTTCGCTTTGAGTTTTTCGAGATTATTGATTTCCATAGTTCTTTTTACCGCTGAATTTTCGTGTTTTTCGTTGTTAAAAAAATCTTTTGCAGTGCCGGTTTTAGTTTTCCAGGATGACCTTGCCGATGTTTTCCTGCCGTTCGAGGATGCTATGCGCTTCGGCTGCTTCAGTCATTGGCAGGACGCGGTATATAAACGGCTGCATCTGCTTGTTTTCAAAGAGCGGCCAGAGATTGCTCTCGAGGTCGGCAAGGATGCGGCCTTTCATTTCCGTGCTTCGGCTGCGCAGGGTGCTACCGATCAGGCGAAGTCCCTTGCTAAGAACGCTGCGAAGGGAAATTTCCGTTTGCGTGCCGGCCAGGGTCGCGATCAGAATCCAGCGACCGCCGCGTGCCATTGTATCGAAGCATTCGCCAAGCGCGGGACCACCAACGCAATCCAGGGCGATATCGATCGGATGTTCCGCAAGCACTGCGCTGATCTTTTCTTTTTTGCGGTTGATCACGATGTCCGCGCCAAGCTTGCGTACCGTTTCTTCTTTTTGCTCGTTTCCCACAGTCGTGATGACTTCAGCGCCAAAGGCTTTTGCCAGTTGAATGGCTGCGATTCCCAGTCCGCTGGCGCCTGCCTGGATCAGGATGCGGTCGTCTTTTTTCAGTCCAGCTTCGATGATGAGATTCAGCCAGGCGGTTGCGAAGACTTCAGGCAGTGCAGCAGCTTGGGTCATCGAGAATCCGCGAGGCACGGGGAGTACCATCGCTTCCGGAACAGCAACTTTTTGCGCGTAGCCGCCGCCGCCCAGCAGGGCGCACACTTGGTCGCCGACTTTCCAGCGGCTGTCCGCTCCGGCTTGGCTGATGACGCCGGCGCACTCGAGCCCGGGCCATTCCGGCCAGCCTGGAGGTGGCGGATAATTTCCGGCGCACTGCAAAAGGTCTGCCCGATTCAGGCCGGCAGCTCGAATATCGATGATGACTTCACCGGCCTTCCGTTCAGGGTCGGGAACCTCAGTCCAGATGAAGTTCCGATTTGCGTCAAATTTCATTGCGTACATAACATGTTTCCTTTATGTTGAAGGGTGCAGGTGGCAGGGGGCAGGGTGCAGGGTGCAGGGTGCAGAGGGCAGGGTGCAGGGGGCAGGGT
>JAPXLT010000129.1:0-12349 GCA_033809415.1 Lentisphaeria bacterium | reverse complement strand
TTACTGCTTTGACGGATGAGCCGTAATATATCGGCTAATAGTAAATTAATATATCGGCTAATAGTAAATTAATGTTCGGCTGATCGTAAGTTTAACAAGCGGCTAATAGTAAATTAATGTTCGGCTAATCGTAAATTTACTTGTGAGTAGTGCAGAAAATTTGTAGGGTTGCTGCTTTGACGGATGAGATGGCAAGCGGATTTGTGGTTTGGGCTGTTGTTTCCTCCGATTGCTTGGCGTCCTTGGCGTCTTGGCGGTTGGTTCCTCGTTATTGAACCGCCAAGACGCCAAGGCCGCCAAGGTCGGCTTTATGGAGTTGGGGCGTCAGTATGGTTACAAAGCGTTAAGTAAAGAGTATTGCCCTGCACCCTTTTTTGAAAAAGTTTTTTGAACTCTTGCAGAGAAAGCGTCCCCGGGGTATATTCAGTATATTACATCGTAGACGATAAAATTGGCACACAGTCCCATGCGTCAAAGCAACAACCTATAAAAATTTTCGTGCCTTTTCGTGTATTTCGTTGTTAAAAAAATGTTTTTTCTTTCGGGATTTTCTGGAATTGAAGACGCAGCGTGAAGTATATACTGGGGTTGAGATTGGCACTTCGAGCGTCAAGGTGATGCTCGCGGAATTCCTGCCGGGGGATTCTCTTGCGGTATTGGCGCTGGGCGAGGCGCCATCGCTGAAGATGTGCAAGGGCGAGGCGATTGACACGCGGGTCGTCGGCGGTCAGGTGGCACTGGCACTGGCTGCCGCGGAACAGGCAGCTGGCTTCCCGATACCAGGTCCGGTTTTCATGGCCATCTCCGGAGCATTCATCGAAACCATCAATATCACCGGCAGTGTCCAGATCGATGAACCCGGTGGACTGATCCAGGAAAGCAATCTCGAAGAAGCGACGCGTCAGACGAATCTGCCGGAGGTGCCCCAAGGAAAATTCCGCCTGGCACAGGCAGTCAACCGCCTCTTTCGTCTGGCCGATGGGCGCGTGCTGTTCAATCCGATCGGGCAGTGTTCGCGCTCGCTGGAAGTCGAAACGCAACACTTCATCGCCGACTGGGAACGCGCCAATACGACTTACTGCCTACTCTCGGAAGCGTTGGGCAAACAGACAGTTGATACGGTCATTTACACCCCGCTGGCGGTCAGCTCCGCAGTTTTTCCGCCTGCACTTTCCGACGAGGCATTGAATCTGGTCATTGATATTGGTGGTGGGATGACCTCTGTGGCCATGCCGACATCGGTCGGACATTTTCATTTAGGCCAGGTCAGCATAGGTTGCGAGCATCTGGCCAATGATCTGTCGATTGCATTGGACCTGCCGATCCAGACCGCACGCTCGCTGCTCAATCAGTTGGATGCACTGCACTGTACGGCCGTAGCCACCAAAGACAACCGTGCGCGCATGGTGACCATCCATCAGGATACTATGAGCAAACATCGCGTCATCCCTGCTTCGAGCATCGAGCTGGTCATCGAAACGCGCTTGCGTGAATTGTTTGAATTAATCCGGCGTCAGCTTGACGAACACGGTGCCTACAGCTGGCTGGGAAACCGGGTCTTTCTCTCCGGCGGCGGTGCAAGGATTCCACGCATCACGGACTTGGCTGCGACCGTTTTCAACCGACCGGTATCGATAGCACAGCCCTACCGGGTTACCGGGCGTGCGGATTTTCATCCGCTGCCGCAATACAACACGGTCATCGGCCTGATCCGTGCGGGTTATCGGGACTTGCAGGTGGCACGGCAGGTGTCACAACAGGTCTCGCCCTTCGAGTGGTGGAAAAATGCCTGGAAAGCAATTACAGACTGGTAGAAGCAATGGCGGTACAACAAGTTACAGGTGATAATAATATGCTGCTGATAGGAGTCGGCAACGCCGGCGGACGGGCGGCATACTATGTCTTTCAGCGAGGAAGCCTCCCGGGCTTGCGCATCTGCGCCATGGATAGCGACGCGGATGCCCTGCAGCAACTCTCTGGCCTGAACACCATTCTATTGCCCGAACCGGCCGAAGAAGGGGAAGTCAGTCATCCGGTTCTGCATGCGGCTCTGGATGCCCAGTTTCCGACCGTCCACCTGCTGCTGGTGGTGACCGGCCTTGGCGGGCGCACGGGCTGCTACTACACGCTGGAAACTCTGCGCTATGCGCGCTCGAAGAAACTGGCCTGCGCCGCCATTGCAGCGATGCCGCATAGCTTTGACAGCCCGGAACTGCATGCCCGCGCCGAAACCGGGCTGCGGCAACTGCGCGAAATCACCCCGGCAGTGCAACTGCTTCCCTGCCAAGAATTTGGAAAACTCTTTCTCGATAAATCGCAGGAAGAGGCATATCCGCAGGCCGCACGCTGGCTGGCGGAAAGCAGCATCGGCTTCCTCTATCCTTTTGCAAAATTCAACATCCCGAAGCGTGCCTCAGGCAAGGCCGGTCGCAAGGAAGACGCCAATCAGCTGACTTTCGTCTTCAGCGATCAGCCCCGCGGCATCTTTACCGGCGGACTGCCCAGCAACTACTATGGGCAGAACCTCGATATACCCACATTCCAGCGGCGCAATATCGAAATTGACCCAGGCGAATAGTGAATTTTTAACAACGAACTACACGAAAAAACACGAAAATTTTTTATAGGGGTTGTTGCTTCGAGTGATGGGATGGCATGCGAATTTGTGACCTGTCTATTGGTTTCTCCGACTGATCGGGCGGATCAGGCAGAAGGGAATTTTTAACAACGAACTACACGAAAAAACACGAAAATTTAAAAAAAGGAACGTATGTTATGAAGGAAGAATTGAAAGCATTGGCTGAGATTTCACGTTTTTACGGAAGTGATCCCGCCTATGTATTTCTTGGCGGCGGCAACACCTCTGTGAAGATTGGAGATCGCCTGTATATCAAACCGAGCGGAGTCGCCCTGGCAACAATCGAGCCGGAGCAGTTCCTGCCTCTCGAACGCAATGTGCTGAAGCAGATTTTCAATCTGGATGCTGGTTTGGATGCGACAACCCGCGAGGCTTGCGCAAAGGAAATCTTGCAATCCGCAGTACGCCCGCTAGGCAGTGGGCGTCCTTCAGTCGAGGCGCCGGTGCATCAAGTGATGGAATACCAATTCATTGTGCATCTGCATCCGGCTCTGGTCAATGCAATGACCTGTGCCAAAAATGGCAAAGATGCTTGTGCGCGTCTGTTTCCGGAGGCCGTCTGGCTGGATTACTGCGATCCGGGCTGCACGCTGGCCGGCAAAGTCCGCGAGGCGCTCGAGACAAACCGGAACGCTAAC
The DNA here is from genome assembly GCA_033809415.1 of Lentisphaeria bacterium. Lineage (GTDB taxonomy): Bacteria > Verrucomicrobiota > Lentisphaeria > Oligosphaerales > Oligosphaeraceae > JAQVUB01. Next base: position 9,073 of record JAPXLT010000129.1, on the reverse strand, counting down.
GGCAAGCAGCCTCAAGTCATCTTCCTGCAAAACCACGGTGTTTTTGTCGGTGCCGACAGCTGCGAGGAAATCAGAAGCCTGTACAGCATGATCCTTGAGCGCATCAGCCAGGCCTGCAAGGAAGCGGGAGTAACCGGAGATATCGCTTTTGCCGAAGCGGATGCGGCCTGCGTGCAGGAAGCCGCCCCAGCTTTACGCACTCTGCTCGCCGATGCAGAAGGGAACCGGGCAGTCGTACATTGCGTCGGCAATGCAAAGCCCTTTGCAGGTCCGCTGACTCCGGATCATATCGTCTACGCAAAATCCTTCGCCTATTGCGGCAAGGCTGCCAAGGCCGACCTGGAAGCTTTCCGCAGCCAGCACGGCTATCTGCCAAAGGTATTGCAGATTGACGGAAAGGCCTTGTTCACTGCCGGCGCAGACCTCAAGGAAGCACTGGCGGTGGAAACAGCGCTGAAAAATGCGCTGCAGATCGAAGCGCTCACGGCGGCCTTCGGCGGAGCGCGATATCTCACAGAAAGAGAATATGGCTTCATCGAAAACTGGGAAGTCGAGTCGTATCGGCGCAGCGTACAGAAATCCGAGCGCGGACGTCTCAGCAACCGGGTCTGCGTTGTCACCGGTGGCGCACAGGGCTTTGGCCTGGGCATCGCGGAATACCTGGCAGCCCAGGGCGGCATTGTCGTCATCGCCGACATGAACAAGGACGGTGCAGCAGTGGCAGCGGAAGACCTCTGCAAAAAGTTTGGCAGCGGGCGAGCCTTTGCGGTGGCAGTGAATATCGCCGATGAACCTTCGGTGGAAAGCATGTTTGCGGAAATCACAGCGTGCTGCGGCGGAGTCGATCTCTTAGTGGCCAATGCAGGGGTATTGCGTGCAGGATCAGTCCTCGAATTGAGCAAAAAAGACTGGGACTTTGTCACCGATATCAACTACACGGGCTACTTTCTCTGCTGCAAGCATGCCGCAAGAGTCATGTCACGGCAGATTGTCGATGGACTTGGGCGCTGGTCGGATATCGTCCAGGTCAACTCGAAGAGTGGACTCGAGGGCAGCAACAAAAATGGCGCCTATGCCGGGTCGAAATTCGGCACGATTGGTCTGACGCAAAGCTTTGCCAAGGAGCTGGTCGCGCAGCGTATCAAAGTCAACAGCGTCTGCCCGGGCAACTTCTACGACGGACCACTGTGGAGCCACCCGGAAAAAGGACTCTTCGTGCAATATCTTACCACTGGCAAAGTGCCCGGCGCCAAAACGGTCGAAGATGTGCGCCGCTTCTACGAAGACAAAGTGCCAATGCGGCGTGGATGCCTGCCCGTCGATGTCGCCAAAGCAATCCTCTACTGTGTCGAACAGGATTACGAAACTGGACAGGCCATCCCGGTCACCGGAGGCCAAGTGATGTTGCATTAAGGGTGCAGGGGGCAGGGGGCAGGGGGCAGGTTAGTGGCGAGTGGCGGAAGGAGGGGTGCGGTTTAAAAAGTGGCGCAACCGTCCCGGTTGTGTGGTACCTTCAGTCTTTTCCTGCTGAATGGCAGGGGGCAGGGGATATGCGGGGTGCGCTGGGGGGAATCCATGCCGGCGAGCCGCCGGCGCTCCATATCGCCTCCGACGCAATTGCGTAAAGCCGACCTTGGCACACAAGAATTTTGGGCAGGAATTATGTCGCGCCTTCAGGGCTAATTCCAGCATCGCCGATCCGACCGATCAGCTGTCCGTGTAAAGTCCGTGTAAAGTCCGTGTAAAGTCCGTGTAAAGTCCGTGTGGTTCGTGGTTAAAAAAATCTCATGTCTGATCAAAAGCAAAGCAATAATAAAATTAGCCAGCTTTATCCCAAGAGCTGGCCATTACGCGAGCGGATTTTGCGCTGGCGCAAAGAATTTCACCGTACTACTGGCGAAGAGTGGGCCAATGGCATCAGCCATCTGGTGGGAACCATCTTCGGTATTGTCGCCTTGGTGATGCTGTGCGTGTGGGCGGCCCACTACGGCAATGCCACCACCGTCGTCTGCAGCGTGATCTTCGGCACGACGCTGATCATTCTCTACAACAGCTCGACGATTTATCACCTGGTCCGGGGACATCGTCTGAAAAGCGTGTTCCAGGTTCTCGATCATATCAGCATCTACCTCCTGATCGCCGGAACCTACACCCCATACTCCCTGCTCGTCCTGAAAGGTCCCCAGGGCTGGTTCGTCTTCGGTCTTGTCTGGGGACTGACTATCGTCGGCATCCTGATAGAAACCGTCTTCCGAAAACTGCGATGGCTGTCGCTGGTCATTTATCTGTTCATGGGATGGAATATCGTCTTCTTCTTCCGACCCCTGCTGGACAACATCAGCACCCCCGCCCTGATAATGCTGATCGCAGGAGGACTCTCCTACACCCTCGGCGTCATCTTCTACGTCATGGATAAAGTCCCCTATATGCATACCATCTGGCACTTCTTCGTCCTCGGAGGCAGCGTATGCCACTGGATATCAATCAACTTCTACGTCCTGCCGCAATAAATAGACCATATCCAAAAAGGGTTCCGAGCGGATTTTATCCGCAGATTACGCAGATGGGCAGCGATTTTCAGGATTAGGAATTGTTATGACTTCCTGGGGTTTTTCCATGTTTCAAGTCACATTTTCTATGCTTCTGTATGATTTCTTATGATTTTTCTTGAAATTCCGTTTTTCCGGCACTATGTTTTCTCCGTGGTTCAGAAATCATCTAGCCCCACCCACCTAGGGGGCAACCCACCCTCGATAAAGTACGCGCGCGCGACAGCCGTCGGACAGGTCGGACGGGTCGGACGGGTCGGACGGGTCGGACGGGTCGGACAGGAAACGCCCCCTTGCACCCCGCACCCCCTGTTATTCAGCAGGAAAAGACTAAAGGCACCTTCACAACCGGGACGGTTGCGCTACTTTTTAAACCGCATGCAGTCCCATCCGCCAAAGCAACAACCCTATATAAAATTTTCGTGTCTTTTCGTGCTTTTCGTGGTTAAAAAATGGGTTTTAGACGCCATCTTCCTCTCGTATCCATAATGCTGAGCAGCAGACAAAAAAAAGAGATTGAGCGGCTTTCCGGGCGTCATGGGCGGAAGAAATCGCCGTATTTTCTAGCGGAGGGGGTTCGCTGCTGCCTCGAGGCCATTCGGCGGCGGCCTGGCTGGATCGAGGTGGTCTTATACGAAGCGTCATTCCGGGAAAATGCGGCTTTTTCGGAGTTTTCTGCGGCATTGTCGGCGCAAGGTCTCGATGCCGAGGAAGTCAGCAGCAGCGAATTTGCGCAGCTGGCAGTCACCGAGCATCCCCAGGGCATACTTTGCCTGCTGAGACGGCCCGAGCAGGTCGAGGCCGCTCTTCCGCGCCCGTTCTGCCTGTTGCTTGATCAGATTCGCGAGCCGGGCAACGCCGGCACGATCCTGCGTACGGCCTGGGCAGTCGGGCTGGATTCGGTCTGGCTGACTGCCGGCAGCGCGGATGTCTTTGCACCAAAAGTCATCCGAGCCGGAATGGGTGCGCAATTTGCCCTGGAAATTCAGGTCTTTGCTTCTCTGGAAGCCGCCCTGGATACTTTTCACGCCTTGGGTGGTGGCGCGGTCTGGTGCAGTATGCCAGGCGCGGGTTGCAGTGTATTTTCCCCGGAATTTGACTTGCGGAATAGCGCCCTGGTTATTGGCAATGAGGGCGATGGCATCAGCCGCCCCGAACTGGGTCAGCCGGTGACCATACCAATGCCAGGTCAGGCGGAATCACTCAATGCCGCACAGGCCGCTACAATCTTCCTCTTCGAAGGAGTTCGAAGGGGAATTCTTTAAGGAGGCAGGAGGACTATGCGGAGAGATTTTTTCCCAAGATATGCGTTGCTGCTGATTCTGGTGGCGTTTGTAGTCGTTGCGGATGAGCCGGTCCGGGACAAACGCTGGGCCGTTCCGGTCGAGATCGCCGGTGTCGAGAATCTGCACCGGGTCGATGAAGGATTGTACCGTTCCGGCCAGCCAACGGGTGAAGGTTTCAAAAATCTCTATGACTATGGCATACGAGTAGTTTTGTCACTGCGCTCGAATCACGATGACCGCACGCTGGCTGGCGACGATACCCAACTGGAACTGCTGTGTGTGCCGATGGCGGCCTGGTTCATCAGCGATCAAGATATTATTGCGGCACTTCGGATACTGCGCAGCCGTGACCCCAAAAAACCGCTTCTGGTACATTGCTGGCATGGCGCCGACCGCACCGGTGCAGTCATTGCAGCATATCGCATCGTCTGCCAGAATTGGACTGTGTCCGATGCCATCCGCGAAATGCAGGAAGGCGGCTTCGGATACCACAGCCTCTTCCAGAATATCAGCACCTATCTCGAAAAAATGAATATCGAAAAAATCCGCACCGAATCCGCTCCATAATTTTATTTTTTTGTCCACGGAAAGCACGGAAAACTCGGAAATTTTCTATGGTGCTTTGACGGCTTCGAGTAGTTTCCGGACGACTTGGCTGGTACTGATGCCTTTTGCCTCGGCTTCGAAGTTAAGGATGAGGCGGTGTGCCAGGACAGCTGGTGCGATGGCCTGAATATCTTCCGGGGTTACATAATTTCGCCCGCAGAGTAAAGCTTTTGCTTTGCCGGCCAGAATCAAAGCAATTCCAGCACGCGGAGATGCGCCAATCTCGATGGCATCAGCCGCATGAAAGGCGAGGGAATCCTGTTCGCCTGAAAGCTGCTTCTGCTCGCCAGGCCTGGTTGCAATGACCAGATCAAGGACATATTGCTGCAAAGCAGGCGCAAGAAAAACCTGATCGAGAACTTTGCGGGCTTCCAGAATCTGTTCCAGACTGGCGATTTGCTGCACTTCGAGTGTGGGCTTGCTGCGAGCCATGCGCTCGATAATCTGCTCTTCTTCCGCACGATCAGGATATTTCAACAGCAATCGCAACAAGAACCGATCCTTTTGCGCTTCCGGCAACGGATAGGTGCCAGTCTGCTCGATAGGATTCTGAGTTGCAACGACCATATACGGCTGCGGCATGGGAATCGTTTGTCCGCCAATGCTGACCTGATGCTCCTGCATGACCTCGAGCAGCGCACTCTGCGTCTTGGCAGGAGCACGGTTGATTTCGTCCGCCAGCACAATATTCGCCGAGACCGGACCGATTTTCACGGCAAAACTTTGCTCATCCGGTCGGTAGATCATGCTGCCGGTGATATCGGTCGGCAGGACATCCGGGGTAAATTGCACACGGGAAAAGCTGCCACCCAGAGTTCCGGCCAGCGTTTTGACCGCCAGCGTTTTAGCCAGCCCCGGCAAACCCTCGAGCAAAATATGCCCGCCGGTCAATAGCCCGATCAGCAGACCATCAACCAGTTCGGTCTGACCAACTAGAACCGTCCCCATCTCACGCCGAATCTCCTGCAAAAATCCAGTCCGCGAAAGTATTTCCTGATCTTCAGTCAACATAGTATTTCCAGCATTTTTTAACAACGAAAAGCACGAAAATTCTTATAGACGATCTGCAACAATGATATTATGTTACTTCAACCACAAGTTTTCCAGTTCATTGGATCGCTTTTCTGAAAATAAAAGTATTGTCCATTATGCAGCAGCCTGTGAAAATTTTAGAATCAGTGTCGTCGCGTCAAGTAGAAGAGCTAGTACGTCTGCTGTCTTTGCGGATGCAGCGCGAGGCCGGCTCTGGGCTTTCGGGATTGTACATGAGTCGTTTTCGTGGGCGGGGCTTGGAGTTTGCGGAATTAGTCGAGTATCAGGATGGCGATGATGCTGCCGGGATTGACTGGCTTGCCAGCCTGCGCTCCGGGCGTATTTACCGCAAGCGTTTTCAGGAGGACCGTGAAATTCCGGTGATGCTGGCCTGTGATTGTTCGGCATCCCTGTACAGTCAGCAGCCAACCCTAGTCGCCTTACGTGAAACTGCGGCCTTGTTTGCCGCCTGTGCCGCCAGCAGTCAAGACCCTTTAGGATTGGTTTTCTATTCAGATCACCTCGAACGGCGCCTGCGACCTGGACGCGGTCTGCGACAAACCCGGCGTCTGCTCACGGAACTTCACGAGTTTCAACCGACAGGGCAACGTACGGATTTAGCCGGTTTTTTCCGCACTCTGAACAATGCCTTCCGCCAGCACAGCCGGATTTTTCTGCTCAGCGATCTGCATGATACCGGTTACACAGCAGAGCTGGCCCGCCTCTGCCGGAATCATGAAGTACTTGTCTGCCACCTGGTAGATATGCAGTGGCATGCCCTGCCCCGCGGTGTTTGGTTCGAGGTCTGTGATGCCGAAAGCGGCGAACACGGATTGCTGCGGCAAACGGAAAAAAATTCCGCAATGGATGCAGACTCCATCGCCCGAGACATCATTTCAACCGGCGCGGAGTACTTGCTTTTGCGTACGGATCAGCCAGTGGTGTCACAGATTCTTCAGTTTTTCAGAGCAGGACGCAGCAAATGAAAAATAAATATGTTCAAAGAAGGCGCTGGCTCTTCTTTTGCTTATGCCTTTCGGCAGCAGCATTTTTGTTTTTGCTTGTCGCACTTGCACCACAATACACCGCGCAGCACCAATTGCGTGCGCCGCAGCCCCCGTACATCGGAAACCCCGGCGAAGTCACTCTCGAGATTTACTGTTGGCGAAAGCCCGACCAGAACCTCTTGTGCATTGAACCCCTTCCCGACGGGCTAGAAGCCTCGGAGGAAACATTGCAATTGACCGGCATCAGCCTGAAGGGATTTCGCTGGCAAAGCCGCAGGCTTTTCTGGGCCGTGCAATTTGGCGAATACCCGGTTTTGCCGGTCATCTGCGGCCCGCTCGAGTTCCAATTGCCTCTGCAATTGAAAATTCTGCCGAGACCGGATTTAAGCGGCTTGGAAATTCCGCCAGCCCCCCCTGCCCCGGTCGGCAAAACTTTACCCGTTTTGCTTTTTGTGACATTTCTAATGATCTTCGTTGATCTGCTTCTGGCCTTCCGGCACTGGAATCAGCCACGCAATCGAGCTTTGCGGCAACTCGATACATTGCCTGCCAATACGGCAAGTTGCGCAAAGTTGTGGCATATTTGCCGCCGGTTTTCAGAGCCCTCTTCGTTGCGCTGCTGGCTATCCTCTCAAATCCGGATGATGCAGTTTTCTGCAGCAGGGCTAACACCCGAACGTTTTGCCTTATGCAAGGCACTCCTCCGCCAACACCTCATTCTTAACAACGAAACATCTCCTTCTGTCCGATGAGTTTTAGTTTTACCCATCCTGAAATCTTATGGCTGCTTTTGCTGCCGGGGCTTTTATTGCTTCACCGGCGCAAGCATGCTTTCACGGTGCCTGAATTACGGGTGCTGGGCGGACATGTTTCCAATCGCTTTCTTCATCCAGTGCATTTCTGGCGCTGGTGCGTATTGATTGCCGTTGAATTATTGATCCTTTCCGCAGCCGGTCCGCATCTAATACGAACCTTGGAAGAGCAGGAATCGCGTCCGCCGGATTTGCTTCTGGTTTTGGACATGTCCGGCAGCATGGATGCAATGGACTGGCCGGAAAATCGGGAGACCCCCGACATTTTTCCAACGGAAGGGCTGCCTCCGAGCCGACTGCAAACCGCAAAAGAGACCATCAGCAGGCTGCTGGAAGAAAATCCTGCGCACCGCACCGCCCTGATAGCTTTTGCACAGCAACCTTATCTGATCTGCCCGCTGATGCGTGACACCCGGCTGCTGAAAACCCGCCTCGAATCTTTGCAAAGCGAGGATTTCACCGATGGCACCGCGATGGGGGCGGCAATCCGCTGCGGCATCCGGGCATTGCCGACGGATGGACATCAACGGATCATGATCCTCTTCTCCGACGGTGCCGACCACAGCCCGGAATCGCCCGTATCGGCGGCGGCTGAGGCAGCTGCGCAGGAAATCATTATTGTCACCGTTGGCATCGGCGGCAAACGCGGGTACCATGCAGTCAATACCGATCATGGCAAACGCTGGGAGGCAGTTGGCGAACAGCTCGACGAGGACACCTTGTGGAATATTGCCGTGCAGGCGAACGGAGCCTATTACCATGCCGCCGATGCGGAGCAGCTGCTCGATGCTATTCATATGCTCTCGACGGAGATTTCCAGGCAAACAATAATTCGCGCAAAGCAGACACGCCACGCACTAAGCAAAGAATTGCTTGTGGCAGCACTGCTCCTTCTGACCGCAGCAGCATTTTTCCGCTACCGCGATCCAATTTTTTAACATTTTTTAACAACGAAAAAACACGAAAAAACACGAAAATTTCAACCGCTTTTCTTCACTTGACATGCCGGAAGAACTTTTCCGGATTTTCGCCAAGGGCTTCACCTATTTTGATTGCAGCCCTTTGCGAAAGCGGGCGTCTTCCGTTTTCATACGCCGAAAGTACCGTTTGCCCAATCCCGGATTTTCTTGCGAGTTGTTCCTGCGTGAAGCCATGCTTGAGGCGATAGCCCCGCAACAAGGCACCTGGCGTAGTTTGCCGCCAGAAATCCGTCTCGAAGGCATTGACCGATGTCTCTTCGTCAGCAGTCCTGTCATCCTCGAACACTGAAATTGAATACCGGCTGCGCAGAAACTCCAATACCTCCGAAACTGCAGACTCCGAGCCGGAAAGTGAGATTTCAATACGGGGCTTTTTCACGACTGCCAACATAATACACCTCCACAGTCAATATTTCATCTTGATAGATCCAACAGGCCACCCAGTGATAATTCAAATGGCAATGGTATTTGCCATCCCCAAGTTTTGAAAAGTTCCTCCATGAGGGTTGCAGTGGTCCGGATTCCTCGAGATCAAGCAGCAATGCCCGATAAAGTGACTGCACTTTACGAGGCATCTTTAGCACAGACTTCTGAACACTTCTTTTCTCCTTTACCGTAAACATCGCAACCCTGACATATCATAATATAGCATTTTATAGCACGTCTGCCCCCCTGCCGCCTCGCGCGTGCGGTAAGGGTGGTTCGCCCCCTGGTTGGGTGGGGCTTGGAGGCTGTCTGAACCACGGCGAAAAAATAGTGCTTCAAAACCGATTTTTCAAGCAGAATCATAAGAAGTCATAC
>JAPXLT010000128.1:0-12358 GCA_033809415.1 Lentisphaeria bacterium | reverse complement strand
AGTTTGAAATGAACATGAAAGCGCTGTATATGCGGGTTAGGAGAGCCGGCCTGCGGCATGTCCAGGGCACACGGCACTACAGCCGGGAGGAGCTGATGAAACTGGCCGGCGAGCCGATGCCGCGGTATCGCCGCGGGGACGGCTCGGAATCCAGCAATGAGCGATACATGACCATCCCCGCGGCCGCCCGGGCGTGTAATATTTCGAGTGGCACGTTGAACAGCCGGGTGAAGGCTGCGGGAATGCAACCAGTGCGCGGCAATTGGTACGACCGGGAGGCTTTGATAAAACTGGCTCGTTTGCCGGTACGAAAGCAACGGCAACGGGACGGCTCGGAGGCCGTTAGCGGCTCATACGTGACTATTCCTGCGGCCGCCAGGATGCATGGTCTTAGGCCATGCACATTGTGGCACCGGGTGAAGGCCGCGGGGCTGAAGCCGGTCCATAGCAATTGGTACGACCGGGAGGCCCTTGCAAAGCTCGCCCGGCGGAAGCGTTGGCAGCGGCGGCGGCATGAAAACAGCCCGGCTCCCGACAGCGGCACCACACATGGGCAATCCGCTGCGCCGTACTTGACCATTCGTGCCGCGGCTCGAATATGCAATATCAAGCTTGGCACATTGCGAACTCGTGTAAAGACCGCGGGGTTGAAACCGGTGCATGGCCATCAATATGACCGGGAAGCCCTCCTCGAAATAGCCCGGAGAAGATACGGGTATTGCGCTTCCGTGGGGGGAGGTCCTCGGCGGGAAGCGGATGCGCCCGACAACCGCGATGAATGCGTCCGCTGCGGGAAGGTGGACTTTGGCAACGACGCCACCCTGCGCAACGGATTGTGTTTCGAGTGCTTCTGCCACGACTACTGCAAGCGGCGGAAGAGTGCAAAGGTGGAGAAAGTTAATTAACCGTGTATATGGCCATCGATATTTTTAGGCATGTGAACAGTCAAAGAAAAGGAGCAGCCATGAAGACAATCTCATTTAGAGCCGACATGATAAACTTGATCCTCACCGGGAAAAAGACGGCAACGATCCGACCGATGAAGCCGCAGCCGGCGACAGGAAACAGCACCATGGATTTTCTGCCATTTAACTTTTGGGAGCGCCTCTTTTCCGAGAGTTATTTGGGCGCGGATTTGGACTGGCGCATACCAGTCCGCGCCTGCCCATACGGCGAGGTTGACGACGTCATCGCCGTCCGGGAACAGCCGGACATCGAACTACAGATTGCCGATATAATCGCAACCCGGCTGGGCGGCATCAGCCCGTTAATCTGGAAACGGGACGGCATCGACCACAACCCGGTAAGCTGGCGTGACATAATGCCGTACTGCAGGCACTGGAACTCTTTTTATGGCGGCACAGACTATCGCTGGCATAAGGAACTTTGGGTCTGGGTGATCGAGTTCGAATTGATGGTAGACAATATTTGCAGCATGAAAGATTTGATACACTTCGTAAATAGTTACGATAGTATTCCGCCAAAAAATATTCAAGGGGCAAAAGCAAATAGATCACAAGCAAACAACACGAAAGGAGACACCCGCCATGAGAAAATCGACATTTGACACATTGCGCCGCATGGTGCAGGACGACCCGCTGACCGAAAGGCAGCTGCAGATCATCACAGGAAACACCGACCGGATACTGGTGGACTGCATGACCGCGGCGGAGACCCTCGGGGTCTCGCCCATCACCATGCGCCGCCTGCCGATCCCCCGGGTGAAGACCAACAGCCGCCGCATTCAGTTCCGGTTGTCGGACATCTACGATTACATGGACAACTGCTATACCGGCGCCCCGTCCCCGGACAGGGAATAGAAAAAAAATAATTTGTTCTTCAAAAAAAAACAAGGCCCTCCGTTGATACCATATTCAGCGGAGGGCTTTTTCGCATTCGGGATTTGTACAAAAGTTGTACAAAAACCGGTCGTGTAAAAGTTGTACAAATTTTGTACAACTTTTTAGGGTTTAAGCGATATGCCTTGATTGACTTTATAGAATAAAAATTCGGTGTTTTACCCATGTACAAGGGGTTTTCCACTGCCGAATTTGTACAAATTCATGGTGCGCGCAACAGGATTCGAACCTGTGACCTCCACCGTGTGAAGATGGCGTTCTAACCAACTGAACTATGCGCGCTGCATTTCAGTATTTCAAGTGACCGGCTATATTATAAGACCGGAACCCGGCTTTTCAAGTGAATATCCCATTTTTTTCAAAACAGACAAGGAGCGAAACATGCAATACCTGAAAATGCTACCGTACCAGATTCGGGAGGCAATCGACAAAAATGTGCCGGTTGTGCTTCCGATGGGCGTTATTGAATATCATGCGGAACATCTGCCAGTCGGTGTGGACTGCTTCACCTGTTTCGACATCATCGAGCGGGTGGAAAAACGTCATCCGGAAATCGTGGTTCTACCGCCGTTCTATTACGGGGCGGCATCGCTGGCAGTGGCAAAACCGGAACGCAACGGCACGGTTCATGTAGATGCGCTGAAACTGGTTCCCGTTGCAGAGGATATTTTTCATGGACTGCTCCGAGTCGGATTCCGCAACATCCATGGATTCATTGCACATCAGACCGAGGAGTTCCGTCAGGGCATGCCCACTGATTTGGCCTTCCGTCTCGCCGCCCGTCATGTGATCTTTGGCTGGCTCGAAAAAGAGAGCGGCGAAGGCTGGTGGGGAACCGAGGAATTCAGCGATTACTACTCCGATAATAACAATCCGTTCAACTGGATCCGTATTCACACCTGCCGGGAAAACGGGCTGGTTTCAGACGAATTCCCTGGCGACCATGCCGGTAAACTGGAAACCTCTGAGATGCTGGCCATTGATCCGGAACTGGTCGAACTCGACCGGGTCGATGATTCGATTTGGTTCGCCCGAGAAGGGAAAAATGCCTTTACTGAATATGGGGAAAGGGCGCTCGAAGCCGCCGCAAGGGATGTCGAGATCACACTGTTCGGAAAATAAAAATAAGGATGTCCTTCCATGAATGAAAGAAATTATGATTTCCGCCTGCGGCACTGGGAGTTTCACAAACCGGGACGGCGCGACCCGTCCCGGAAACTCCGGAAAAATGAGGTGATGATTACGCCGGAATGGTCGATCGGTGTCGCACCAGACTGCGATTACATTACGGAAACCGCCGCCCGCGATTTCCGCGATTATCTCGAGAAAAGCATGGATATCTCCCTGAGAATAGTCCATGCCGATGCTCCGAAAGTTCTTTGGATCGAGCACTCTCCAAAAATCGACAAAGGATTTGTGATTGAAGCGGAGGCGGATCATATCCGGGTTGCCGCTGCGGAAGACAGGATGACGCTTCGGGGAACGATTCACCTCGAGGATATCATGAATCTGGAAGGCATCCCAGCAGTCCGACGCGGGAAAATGGTCCGCAAACCGCTGTACAAGGTGAGGATCGTCCACTCCGGAACTGGTCTGGACGTCTATCCCGATGCCGAACTGATGGCGCTGCTCCATGCCGGCTACGACAGCATTCAAGTCTTCTGCGAGGGGATCGACCGCAATCATATCGGATACTGCGATTTCAATGACATCATCACCCGCGCCGCCCGCCTCGGCATCCAGACATTCTTTCACAACTATATCCGCACGTACATTCATCCGGACGAGGATGGCGCACAGGAGAAATTCGATGCGGCATACGGCGAGCTTTTCCGTCGCTATCCCGGACTTGGCGGGATCGGCCTCTGCGGCGAATCGCTCGAATTTCCGAGCCGCGATCCCGCGACTACCGGCAAACCATACAATAAAAGTGTGATCGATGGGATTCCGGACACCCGTCCGAGTCCCGGCTGGTATCCTTGCGAAGATTATCCCGCCTACGTTCAGTGCATCGAACGCGCAGTGCATAAGTACAAGCCCGACGCGGAAGTGCTGTTCAGCACCTACAACTGGGGATACGCACCACTTGAACTGCGCCGGAAATTCCTGCAGAACTATCCGAAGAACGTTGGACTTTCCGTCTGCTATGAAATTTTCTCGCAGCGGAAACTGGAAGGACTGTATACCCCCGTCATGGATTACACGATCTCCGCCGATGAGCCGGGATACTATTTCGAGAGCGAATGTGCCGAGGCGCACCGACAGGGCATTCCGATCACCGGGAATGTCAATACCGCCGGCATTGCATGGGATTTCGGCTGCGTCCCACTAGTTCCGGCACCGGAAAAGCTGCTGACGCGTAATTTGCATCTGCGCGAAGCGAAAAAGAAATGGAATGTCTCGAGGCATTACACCACGCATCACTATGGTTGGTGGAACAGCGTTGCTGCCGACCTCGGCAAATGGACCGCATGGGAAGATTACGAGCCGGATTACGACGAACTGCTGACGAAGATCGCCATCCGGGACTACGGCAAGAAGGCCGCTCCCCATGTCCGCAGCGCATGGAAATACTGGAGCGAGGCCATGGATCACTACACGGCATCCAATGAGGATCAGTACGGTCCGTGGCGTGTTGGTGCCGCCTATCCGTTCATCTTCCAGCCCAATATCTCCCGTACCATGTCCAGGAAAGATATTAACTTTCCGACTGCACCGGACGCACATTTCGGCGGCGGCATTGTCAAGACCTTCTACACTCCGTATGAAAATGCGGAGCAGACGCCTGGTTTCCTGCGTTATCCGGCGGAACTGCGTTCCCTGAACCGGATGCTGAAACTCTGGAATCAGGGACTGGCCGCCGCCGCAAAAGCGGTCGAGGCCGCTGATCCTGCAAAACGCGATGAAGCCCGTCGGCTCGAGGCGCTCGGACATTTCATCCGCAATTCGATCCGCACTACCATTCATATCAAGCAGTGGTGGCTTAGCAATATGGCGATGCAGACCAGTACCACGGCGGAAGAGGCGGAAAAACATCTGGATCAGATCGAGAAGATCGCCCATGCGGAAATCGAAAATGCCGAGGATACTATTCCTGTAGTCGAATTCGATTCACGTCTTGGATGGGAACCGAGCATGGAATATGTCTGCGACAAATGGCACCTGGAATGGAAAATCCGCCAGGTGAAAAGCGCCCTGCGCGAGACCGCAGCCTACCGCAGAATGCTCCGCCTGCACCGGAATACGAAAAAAACGCCTTGACTGACAAAGACCTCTTTTTAACCACGAAAGGCACGAAAAGGCACGAACTTTTTTTCGTGTCTGTTCGTGTGGTTCGTGGTTAAAAAATCCTTTTTGGGCGCGGTCTATTTACAGCTTTCTCAGGCTGTTCCAGTAGATTGGATTACCGTTTTCTGTATTCCATCGGCGACATGCCGGTTTTTTTTTTGAAGACATTGGAAAAATAGTATTGGTCTGCGAAGCACAGTTCGTAGGCGATTTCCTTTATGGTCTTGCGCGTGTTCCGCAACATGATTTTAGCATAGTCAAGCTTGCGCGTCAGGTAATATTTGTATGGCGTTTCGCCGTACTCTTTCTCAAATACCCTGATAAGCTGTGACACTGACATGTTGAACTTTACACCCAGGGATTCAAGCAGCAGCGGCTTGTCAAAGTGTCTGTCTATCCATTTCTTGACTGCAATGGCAGATGGATTGCTTGTGCTGCTGTCATTGCTATAGACTTTTCTGGAAATCTCATAGATGAGGCGATGTGTTATAAGAGTTGCCGTTTGATGCGCATTGTCCAGATTCTGCTTCATCAATTCAAGGCATGTTTCAAATGGCTGGCGCAGCTCGGCCATCGGAAAGTATTCTACTTTCTCCAGTCCGTAGATACGGAGAAGCTCATCGATGAGACTTCCTTGGATATTGAACCAGACCTTTGTCCAACAATCGTCCTTGTCTGTCCAATATTCATGAGTCGAACCACGATGGAGAATGTAAACATCGCCCTTGGCAGGCGTATATGTTGCGTAGCTTGTCTGCAGGACGCCTGAACCGGCAACTATGTATTCCAGCACGCATTCTCGAGATATGTTTCTGCTTATCCTGTAGTTCGGCAAGCAACGGCTGATTCCGCAAAGTGGCATATACAACTTGTCATCGCCCTCGTCAGGCATGCAAACTACACATTCCTCATTCAAATGTGGAAAAGTGCGAATAATACTCATCTTTATGCAAAAATCTTCATTTGTAATCGCTCTTATTCTAACATATTATAATGTAGTTGACAAAAAAACGTTTTCCAATATCTCACAAAAAAACAAGGAGTGTCAAAGACTATAGAGACGTGTTTTTGAAGCGACACAGCCAGGCTGTGAATGCAATCCGGTTGGGAAAATCGTCATTTTTCAAAACTAGGGATCCTGAGTCCGTGGAAATGACGAGTTGTTTTTTGTTTCACGGATTCAGGAAGTAAAGAAAAGGAGCCGATAAAATGAAGAGACTTTTTACCCTGATTGAGCTTCTGGTCGTGATTGCGATTATCGCGATATTGGCCAGCCTGTTGCTTCCCGCCCTCAGCAAAGCCCGGGAGAAGGCCCGCACTATCCGTTGCGTCAACAATCAGAAGCAAATATTGCTTGCGATCAACATGTATGCCGAAGAGAACAAAGGTCAGTTCATGGTCTGTAAGACTTCGAATGCCCCCTGGTGTGTGACATTGCTCAATGAGGCCATGATTCCGTCGATCAACCATTGTTTCTGCCCTTCGATAAAGCCAGGCGGCTACTACGGTGAGGCGATCACGGACAAGACTGGTTTGATGCCGGTAAACTTGGACTATAAAAGCACTACATACGGTATGGTGCGTACACCGAGCAACTGGAAAGAGTATATGAGTGGGATTTTGACTAAAAACGATGATACGAAGATAGAAAATCTGAATTTTCAGGCTATGAAAGGAAGCAAAATGATCCTGGCCTGTAGCATGCTTTCAGGCGCCGGCTTTTGGGAGTGGTGCCCGAACAATGCCTGGGGGGCATGGTTTGGGCATGGGCTGCGTGCCAATATCGGCTGGAGTGACGGCCACGTGGAATCGATGAAAGCAAAAGAAGTAAAAGAAGCTTCCGGTAATATTGTCACCAAGGGCGTACAGTTCGGCAACACTACAGCGACTTCCATCTGATAAACCAAACAAGGCTCCGGAGAACTGTCACCTGACTATTGTTTTTTGATTTTTTATGGACGAGGGACAGGGGCAAGAATGGACTGGGCGACTGGCTTTCCGTCCTTGTCCCGTCCGTAAAGTCTTGGACTGGCTATACAAAAGTTAAAGATCAGACACAGGAATTGCAGAAATGAAATATTCATCCATGACGTATGCTTTCACGGCGGCGTTCCTGCTGGTGTTATCGGCCGTCGCATCAGAAGAAGCCTATCGTGCCGCACGGCTGGCAAAATTGAATTCCCGTCCGCGCACCGTCATCTGGAACAATGATGGTTGTGATATGTTCAAAATTGTCGCAACGCCCACTCCCGAGGAGCTGATGAAGGTTCGCAACGCCGGTCTGATCGGGACAAATGTCGAAGTGCTGTCATACTGCACGGTTACTGCGGGACTGGGCATGACGACTTCCTCCACAAAGATCGGAGAGGATTTGAGTGACCATCCAACGATCGGCAGTGTAGTCAAGGCGTTCCAGGCTTTGGGCACTGACGCGCTCAAGGAAAGCTTGAAGTTTGCCCATGAGCACGGCATGGAAGGCTTCTGGTCGATACGCATGAACGACTGTCACGACTCCTTTCCCGGCGGCGAGGATCTTTTCCCGAAACAGAAAAAAAAACGCCCCGATCTTCTGATCGGCTCCCAAGACAATCAGCCACCGTTTGCCCATTGGACCGCCTATGACTACGGCAAGCAGGAAGTTCGCGACTGGGTGCAGAAAATGATTGTCGAGGTCATGGAGAACTACGAGGTTGACGGGGTCGAACTGGACTTCTGCCGTCATTGGGCGATTTTCAAATCCGCCGCCTATGGCGATGATCCTTCCCGGGAGGAGCTTGATGCCTTTACCGGCTTCATGAAAAATCTCCGTTCCGCCGCCGACCGGATCGGTGCCGAACGTGGCCGGACGATCCTCCTGTCGATCCGGATTATGGATTCCGTTGAGGCATGCCTTGCGATGGGGTTGGATGTTCGACGCTGGTTTGACGATGGGCTGGTCGATATTGTCTGCGGCGGCAGCGAGATCAGGCTGAATCACCCGGATTACATGGGGAAGCTTGCAAAGCAGTACCCGGACATCCGTTTTTACATGACGACCACCGACGCACAGATCAAAGGCCAGAAAGCACTGTTGACACGCAACAACAGCAAACTGAATTACCGCGCACAGGCCGCATCAGCCTATGTGGGCGGAGTCCACGGCATATATTCGTTCAATGAATACCACACAAAACAGCCCTATGCGGATTATTTAAGGGAGATTGGCGACCGCGAAGCGCTGAAGCATCTTAACAAATGCTACTATTTCAGCCACAGTTATCTGCGGGCCGGCAGATTCGGCAAGGATTGGGATCGCTTTCAGAAGATGCCGATACTGACTCCAGAAGTCCAGATGCCGCTCGCGGTGCGCGATCAGCATTTGGAGTTGTATCTGGGCGAAGAGGCCGCAGGCGCCCATTACCGGCTTCTTTTTGATGCCCGCCCGCCCAATCCGGAAGCATTGTCCGCAGAATTCAACGGGGTCAAGCTTGGTGCCGGCAAACTGCTTGATGAGTTCATATATTTTGAAGTGCCTGAACGCACTATCAAGACCGGCTTGAATATCGTGACTTTCCGCAGCTGCCCCTCTGATCAGGGACAGGATATTTTATCCGGCCAGTCCCTGCTGGTTTATGGCGTTAATCAGGGAATCTGGCGGCGCTTTTATGGCGGCAACGACTATGATCCGAAGAAGTCGGAGGCAATTGTTGATGGAGCCTATTTGCTGCGCGATGTAAGCGAGAAATACTTCTCGAATCTCGCCCGCCCGCTTGATGCTAACGAAAAAGATCCGGTAGAGCTTTCTTTTGAAGCGAAAGTGCTTGACTCGGATGATCCAGACGCCATCATCATTCGCATAGCCAATTCGAAATTCACCGAGACTGTGCAGTTTATGGAAGACGGCGTTGCCTTTAAGCATGCCAGGCTCTCAAGCAAGCTTGATACGAAAAAGTTTCGCCGCTATCGTCTGCTAATGGAAAATAACGTGTTGAGCCTTTTTGCCGATGGGGAAAAGTGCTTGTCCGGCACGATGTCGGCACCCTTTGCGGCAGATGATGCGGTCGTGACGAAGTACAGCCATGAAACGCCGAAATGGCTCAACGCCAATAGCATCATTCTTGGTTCCTTGTCTCCCAAGGGGAAAGGCGGTGCGCTTTTCCGAAAGATGACACTGAAAAATGCCGCCGAAGCGGGCCGTCTCTACGACGGGGCGCTGATGGTGATTCATGACGAGCATTCAGATGACCTGCCGCCGCAGTTCAAAAGTCCGCTGTCAAGCGATTTGCCCGAAAGCGCACCTTCATCCGTCATCACCTTGCCCTTTAATGACGATAGCAACTATGCCTGGAGGTGGATTTCGGCCAATGCCCAAAATCACCGTATCGAGGAGGAGAAGCTGTTTTTTTTCAATCAGCAACACGGGCCTACCATCACGCATGCGCTGCCCGCCAAACTGGAGATGCTGGAGATTGATTTCACCTGCCGCCCGCTTGACACCGAAACGCCGCTTGCTCAGATTCAGGTGCTCGTAATACTCGATGACCCGAAAAACTCCAGCAACTCTCTGATGTGGGGTTATCGGATCGGACGGGAGGACATCAAATATTTTGATGATACGCCCAAAAAACATGCATGCGACGGAGAAGTCCGGGTTAAAATTTTGATTGACCCCGAAAGTATGCGGTCCGATCTTCATGTCGGTGAAGAGCGCGAGCCGCTGTTGCGTAACATTGCGCTCACGCGCCCAAAAAAGGCACCCGCAATCTTCTTTGGCGACGGTTCGGTCGCCGTAGAGGGAAGTTGCGAGATTCTGCAAGTCGTTGTAAAAGTTTACTGACAAGTTAATGAAAAGGAGATAATTCATGCCGAAACCGTTTAAGAAAGGCCTGGTGCTTGTGCCCGACGATTTCAAGGGTGTCTGCTGGATCGAAAAAATGAAGTCTGCCGGTTTGAACACGCTCGGCATGCACTCCGGAGGCGGTCCCGCGCACGATGTTTTTGAGAACCTGAAATCGTACGGATCGAGGGAATTTCAGGCAGAGGTAGCCGCTGCCGGGCTGGAACTCGAATACGAGCTCCATGCATCAAAAAATTTATTGCCGGAATGCTACTTTGACACACACCCCGAGTATTTCATGCAAACGTTGCGCCCGAAAAAACGGCGCAAGAACCACACCTGGTGTGTCACCAATCCAGAAGCGCAAAAGATCGTCGCCGACTCTGCTGCGGAAATCATCCGCCGCCTACCCTCCTCGACACACCATTATTTTTTATGGGGTTGTGATGGGGGTATGCAGTTGTGCCATTGCCATGACTGTGCGGCATACACCGCTTCTGAACAGGCTCTGATCGCATCCAACCTGATCGCCCACAGCGCACGGACGGTTGATGCAAAGGCGAAAGTCTGTTATCTGGCATACTATGAGACGCTTTCTGCACCCCGTCTGGTTATGCCTGAAAGCAACGTGATCTGCGAATTTGCCCCGTATTTTCGCAGCCATGAATATGCGATCTGCGATTCCCGCAGTAGCCTGAACCGCCGGCACATCAAGTGCCTGTTCGACTTGCTGGAAATATTCGGTGCCGAACGGATGCACATCCTGGAGTACTGGCTTGACGCTTCACTCTTCGGCACGCCAGGCGATCTTCACAAGAACCTGTTTGATCGCAAGATCGCTGAAGAAGATATACGTTTTTACACTTCCCTTGGAATTCGCAACATCACGACTTTCGGAGTGCGCATGGACGGCGCATACCTTGAAAAGCATGGCGACAGAGATTTTCTTGATTATGCTGAAATTTTGTCACGCTATGAATAAACGGAGTATTACATGGCTAATTTCCTCGATTATTCAGTCATCGCCATCTACACGCTGGTCGTGATTGGCATTGGCATCTATTTTTCACGGGAAAAGAAGGATGCGGAAACCTATCTTCTGGGAGGGCGCTCCATGCCGCACTGGGCTATCGGCCTGGCCTGCATGATGTCACTATTCAGCTCGATCTCGATCGTCATGGTGCCCGGAGAGATATACAACCATGGGCTGACGCTTTTCATCGTTTCCGGAGTGCTGGGGCCGCTCCTCGTGGTGCCGGCGTATATGCTTTTCACCCGGTTCTACTTTCAGCTAGGCAGCTTTACGCCCTACGAATATCTGGAGTTCCGCTACGATAAATATGTGCGCGGAGTTGTTGCATTCTCCTCTTTCTACGGCAGAGTCATCTACATAGGGCTGGTTCTCTACACCTCAGCCAAGATTTTTGAGGCCGGCTATCACTGGCCGCCCTGGTTTTCGATTCTTCTAGTCTCAACAGTCGGCATTGCCTGCTGCTTTCTTGGAGGCAGCAAGGCGGTCGTGTGGACCGACGTCTTTCAGGCAATCATCACTTTTGGCGGACTGCTGGCGGTGACCCTGATGCTCTGCTGGAAGATCGACGGCGGATTTGTGGAAGCGATTGCTTGCGCGTTCCGCGAGGGGCACGGGCTGCCGCAGTTCTCGCAACCGGAGTTCTACACCTTGTCGCCCTACGTCCGACTTCTATTCTTCCTGCTGGTCTGGAACACGTTCACCGGCACAATCGTCAACGCGGCGAGCGATCAGGTCACAGTGCAGCGCGTATTAAGCACTAAAAACTGGCAGGAGGGCTTAAAAGCGCAGATCACTTCTACTCTTTCCGGAATGGTCTTCATGTTTTTTCTGTATTTCATCGGGCTGGCTCTCTACACCTACTACCATCAGAACCCCTGCCCCACGTTGACTGCGGGAAAAGGCGATGCCGCCTTTTTCCAGTTTGTCGCGGACTTCATACCCCCGCCCCTGTCGGGGCTTTTCATGGCGGCGATGCTGGCGGCGATCATGAGCACCGTAAGCGGCGTGGTCAACTCGATGGCCGCCGTCTGGCTCAAGGAGTTCCACCAGAAATTCATCAATAAAAACATGAGTGAACAGGATGAATTCCGCGTGCTGCGCCTGGCGACGCTGATACTCGGGGGCTTCGGGATTGCGCTTGCGCTTGCGCTGGAGTTTTCCGGCAAATGGCTGCAGCAGTCCGTCTCGGAGGTCGGCACGCTTTTCGGTCTGCTCGGCGCTGCGATTCTGCCGGCTTTCCTCTTCGCCGTCCTCTCGAAACGGGCAAACCCGACGCTGATCTGGGTTTATACCTGCTGGGCGTTCGGCGAGGGGATCGCGATGAATGTCTGGTATGCGATGTCGCGCTCCTCGCTGCAGGCC
>JAPXLT010000127.1:0-12456 GCA_033809415.1 Lentisphaeria bacterium | reverse complement strand
TACAGGGTTCAAGGGAATGGGGTGCGTAGTGCGTGGTGCGAAGTGCGTTGGGAACGGGTACGGGGGGCGCTGGTTTAAAAAGTAGCGCAACCGTCCCGGTTGTGATTATTCTGACTGTCGTGGGGTACGGGGGGACGTTCTTGTCCTGGCCACACCGTCCACACCGTCCACACCGTCCACACCGTCCACACCGTCCACACCGTCCACACCGTCCACACCGTCCACACCGTTCACCACGTCTGACCCGTACCACGCACACCGCACTACAGAAGACTGACCCATTACCATTTTATTTCAACTGAAAGGAAGTGCCTGATGAAAAGAACATTTGCTGGTATTGCCGGTAAACTCTGTTTCAGCGAACCGGAACTGTATGTCGATAATCAATCTCGCCGCCGCAGCGGACACATGAGTCACGCCATGCTTGAATATGAACCGGGACGGATCATCGCATTCAACTCCAACTGTTCCGCAGTCAGATGCCTCGGCCATTCGGCATTTGGTTGGATTGAGTACCGGTATTCCGATGATTACGGGAAAACCTGGTCTGCGATTCACGATTTGCCCTGTTCCAAGGAACAGTTCTACGACGGGGTCTATACCTTTTCCATTGAAAAAGCAGTTGCCTGCAATGGCGTTATAACGCTGTTTGCACTGCGTAACACCCAGTTCAGCAGTATCTGCTGCGAACCGTGGGATACGCCGTTTTTTCTGCAAAGTTATGATTACGGAAAAAGTTGGACCGAGCCGCAGGAATTAAGTCCGTACAAGGGGCGTGTCTATGACGCAGTCGTCCAGGACGGTGTGATTTATGCAATGGAATTGTGCAATGAACATCATATGTGCACGGCGCCGGAACATCTTTACCGTCTGTATTGCAGCATCGACAACGGTCGGACGTTTCAGGAAAAAGGCGTGATAGACATCAAAAGTCCGGATCATGCTTATGGTGCGCTACAGTTCCGGGATGACGGCTCTCTGCTTGCCTATGCCTGCAACATCTCCAACGGTTTTGAACTTGATGCCAGTATCAGCAGTGATAACGGTGCCGGTTGGGAACGTCTGCCGACGATAAAAGTGGCCAAAGGCCTCCGCAACATCCAGATTTCCAAACTGGGCGCCGGTTATGTCATGCATGGCAGGGGCTGTCATCCGGATGCGCCATGGGGGCGGGGTTTTGTATTTTACACTTCCCTTGATGGATTGAATTGGGATGAAGGATTCCTCTTGGAAGAATTCAAAGCATCCTGTTATTATTCAAACAATCTGCTGCTGCGCGAACCCGGCGAACCGGAAAAGCTGTTGGTACAGTATTCCGAACTTTATGGCGAGAAAAAAGAAGTGAATGTGATGCATCTGTTCTTGAATTTTGCCTGACTAGTCTACAGGGTTAATCATGGTTAAGCGCTTACAGTGCATGTGGATATGACTGTAAGCGTGATGCATCTTTACCGTCTGAAAGCCTGTATGGGATACGTGCCTTTGCTCCGCTTGTCCATTACTGTCCACTTCCGTCCATGTCTACTGCCACTAACGTCACTAAAGTCCACAGTCTATCGTCCATTACTGTCCACTTCCGTCCATTGTCCACTGTCCACTAAAGCGCTTTACCCGGGGTGCCTGCCGCCGTAGATTGCCGGAGTTTCGAGTATCAATTGGCGACCAATACTACAAGCAGTCATCACAAAACTTCACACATTAACGAATTTTTGAAGGGGAAAATATCATGTTTTTTATTGACAAAACGCACAATCCGCCTCGCCTGCTGAAGAATGGGACACCGGTTTTTCCAATGCTGTTCTGGCAGACACCCGTTGAGGAACGCGACGGACGCGCCTTCAGTGAAGCGGGCATTGAGATTTTCACATTCAACAAATCGTCTCAGGCGTATGAACACCCGTACTACGTTGCCGAAAACACATACGATTTTTCCTTTTTCGACGGCGAGATTGAAAAGTTCCGCCGCGCCTGTCCGGGAAAGTACTGCATTCCACGCGTCTTCGTCTGTGCACCCTACTGGTGGCTGGAGGCTTATCCGGAAGAATGCTGTCAGTATGCGGTTCCTACCGAACTCTATCGGCACGGGACGGTAGGCAAAAGGTTTTCGCAAGGCACACTGCACGAGTCCTTCGCATCCGAACGCTGGAAACGGGACATGGGAAATGCCCTGCGGATGCTTATCCGGCATATCCGGAACTCCGATTATGCAGACTGTGTTGTCGGTCTCCACATCGCCAACGGGTGTTGCGGGGAATGGCATTACTGGGGAGGCTGTGAGGTAAAACCCGATATCAGTGCCCCGATGCAAGCCTACACGCTCGATGCGGATTCAACGCCCGAAAAACGGAACTGGGTCTGGTACGACCGCTTTTTTCAGGCCGCATACGAGGCGATTATCCATTTTGCCCGGATTGTCAAGGAAGAGACCAGTGGTACATATCTCACTGCCGTATTTTACAGCTATATAACTGGAAGCGCACTTGAAACCGCCCACGGCGCCGCCGAGAAGATTCTTGCAGCACCCGAGATCGACATTATCTCGGCGCCGCACAGCTACTATTACCGTGCACCTGGAGATAGTGGATACTTCCGAAATTTCCCGGCTTCAGTTGCCGCCCACGGCAAACTGTTCATCGATGAGGCAGACGATCGGACCTGCTTTTCCACCAGGAATCCCGATCCGCTGATCCATTATAAAAAGGATGCGTCAACGCCGGAAGATTCCCTGATGCTGATCCGCCGGGAGTTCGGCAACGCCCTCACGCATAACGTTGGACTCTGGTACATGGACATCTGCGGAAATGCGTTTCATGATGACACTCTGATGAAGGAAATCGCCAAACTATACGCATGGGGCGTCAAATCCATGGCAAAGCCACGACCGCGCTGTTCCGAAGTAGCGGTGTTCTACGACATGCGCGGCAACTATTATCTCCCAAAATGCTGCTTTGATGGAGCTTATCCTTATGATTTCATGACACCAGATCGCTTTCAGAATCTGTGCAGGGCGGGTGCGCCGTTCGACCTTTATCTCGTTAATGATATCCTGCTTCCGGAAGTAAAGAAGTACAAGGTACTTATATTCGTCAATCTGCTTGCTCCGTCCCCAGAGGTTAAGTCCGCCATTGACGCGCTGAAATGCGATGGAAGAACCCTTGTCTGGTCTTATTCTTCCGGTCTGTACGGAAACGACGATGTCCCCGACGTCCGGAACATGACCGCGTTGACCGGACTTGAAGGATTCCGCCTCGCGGAATCGGTGGATTTTCCCGCCTCCAATATATCGGCGAAAAGGATCGGCTCTCAGGAGCCGTGTTCGCTGAAACCTGGCATCCTTCCGTTGGATGCGGAACACAATTTCGATACATGGCGTTCCGTCTACACATGGAATCCAGATATTTCCATCGAGACCCTCCGTGCCGAATATGTGCGCAACGGGGTCTGGAGCTATTTGCAGACGCCGGACGTGCTTCAGGTTTCAGATGGCGCACTGATGATCCATGCATCGGAAGCCGGAGTAAAAAACATCTGTCTGCCTTGGCCGAAAGTTATTACGGACATCACAACGGGCGAAGAACTCGGGAAATGTCAGTCGTGGAGCATGGAATTCAAGCTTCATGAAACGCGCATTTTCCTGCTGGATTAGCGGGGGGGGTAGAACGGAAAATGGCAAAAAACATCGCTGAAAACGGCTAAGAGGGCGTCCAAAAAGGTTTTTAACCACGAAAGGCACGAATAAGCTTGGCGCGGACTGATCGCCCGCAACCCACACGGACTTTACACGGACTTTACACGGACAACAAATCGGACGGATCAAGTAGATCGGTC
Organism: Lentisphaeria bacterium; assembly: GCA_033809415.1. GTDB lineage: Bacteria > Verrucomicrobiota > Lentisphaeria > Oligosphaerales > Oligosphaeraceae > JAQVUB01. The sequence goes on along the minus strand of JAPXLT010000127.1, from coordinate 8,628 downwards.
GGATCGGTCGGATCAGTCGGAGAAAAAAGACAGGAATTGGCGGTACCTTAAAAGGGCTGTATGCCAATGACTTGGAGATTGTTTTTTTGAAAAATTTTTCTGAAAAAAGAAGAAGTTTGGCAATAATAGTACGAGCTTTTTTAGAGTTGGGTGGTGACTGATCGTAACATTCAGAAATTCTATCGCCAATTTCCGTCTTTTTTCTTCGACTGATCGTCCAGGCTGCATCCTGCCTCTTGCACATGGGAGCATTCGAACTTGGGAGGGCAAGCATCATTCACAACCGGGACGGTTGCGCTACTTTTAAACCGCATGCCATTTCATCCGTCTGAGCAGCAACCCTATAAAAAATTTTCGTGTTTTTTCGTGTAGTTCGTGGTTAAAAAAAATAGTTTGTGTATGCCAGCCACCGTAAGAATTTTCCGATTCACAGTCCCAAGATTTTTTTGGCATTTTCTGCGAAGATTGCTTCGCGTTGTTTATGGGTGAGATTTTCACCGAGGACTCCTCCAATCTGCATGGCTGCGCTGCAGACGGGAAAATCGGTGCCGAAGAGGAAACGTTCTACTCCGACTTCCTTCACACCATATTCCAGCATGCCATGGCGGAACAGTCCTGTGCCGCAGATATCCAGGAAAGCATTAGGGTGGCGCTTGAGTAATTCCAGCTTATCGAGGTAATCCGCGCGTTCTCCGGGGTGGGCAATGAGCACTTTGAGTTGTGGGAAACGTGTCAACAGCTGCTCGATATCCTCGAGTGTGCTGGGATGAATGCTGACGACATAGCCAAGTTGAGCAGCCAAGTCCCAGACAGGGTCCATCCTGCTCACGGCATAGGAGTCCCAGCCCATATAGTATGGAACAAGTTCACCAATCAGGCGGACTCCGTGCGCATGCAGGCGCTCGAGTTCCTGGCAGGATTCATTCGGAAACTGGCTGTGCACATGGATTCCCGGGAGATAGAAGTCCGGATAGCGTTTCTGAAATTCCAGTGCGTCTTGGTTGAGTTCACGCACTGGCGTAAAATCGTCTCCATCCAGTTTTCGAATGATCGAACCTGCGCAGAAAGAGATGCCCTGTTGCCGGAGATGAGTGACAAATTCCTCGACCGTTTGGACAGCCTGATATTGGTTGATGTTGCATTCCGCGTGTAAGAACGGATGCAGATGTGCGTCGATGATTTCGTAATCCATGACTTATTCCTTATGCCAAGGGGCAGGGTGCAGGGTGCAGGGGGCAGGGGGCAGGGTGCGGGGTGCAGGGTGCAGGGTGCACTTGGACGTCTACTACTTTGCTTTTTGGCACCCGAAGTCGGGTTCAGCTATTTTCATTCGCATAGCTTGGATCGAGCAGTGTGAAAAACGGGGGTAAAAGGGGAGTTTTCCGGTTTTTCGGAGGATGCTGCCATATTTGTAGTTGAATGTGCCTCTTGCGGTGATGAATTGTCCCCAGAATCCGTAATGCCACTGCACGTCGGTTTTGGGTGGTTGCAGATTGGCCTGCCATTCTTCCGGAAAGAGTGCAAGCCACTTCGGGACTGAATTCAACCAGGTGCCTGTGGCGATTTCGGAAACTTTGAACTCGTTTTCGGCGATATCGAGAAGTTGCTTGAAGCAATCACGCATATAGTCTGGAAAATCAAAAAAAGAATCCGGCGCCTTCGCATTGGCAATGTGAAAAATCAGCATATTTGGATAGTCTTTGGAGACCTCAAGATTGTGGCGGAGAAAACCGCACTGGTACCCCTTGAATGCCGAGCGGTCGAGGAAATCGCGTTCACAGCGCGCATCAATGGACGGGCGGAACACTTCAAACGCCGCTGCCTCGAAGGCCTCGGGGTCATCGGAATAATGATGATACTGCTTTTCCGCATCCGCTTCCAACTCGAGCCATGCGGGGGTGTCAAAATAGGAATTGACTGGATTGAGGCCTTCCTCGTTGATATCCGTCTTGCGGATGATATCGATGCGCTTGCGAAGCACATCGGAAAAGGTTTCCTCGGGATGTGCCTTCAGCCAGTGGTATGCAAAAAACAGTTTCAGTTTGACAATTTCATATAGATATTCACGGTGTTCGGAAAGAGTCTTGACGGGATTCATAGAGGTGGAACCTTGTATTTCAGAAGATCAACAGGCGGAAATCTTCATTAATAAAGTTTTTAAGCAGTAGGAATTTTAGAGTTTTCCTCGAGGAGGTCCAGGAGTTGCTGGCCGAAGAATCCGGTTTTAAAGGTATCAGCGAAGTGTTTTGGCATTTCGACATTAAAGCTTCGCAACAGATCGAGGCCAAGGATTGAATTTCCCTCGGGATTCACATGCATGGCATCGGTCATTAGCATTTGATAGATTTTCGGGCAGTGCTGTTGCAGTCGGTGCCATCTGGTATAGTGGTCTTGCAGGGGGGATCCGGTTTCTGCTGCCACATCCCGGATCATCTGCATGTGCCCCAGCATGCGTTCGGCCATTTCAGACTCCAGTTGTTCGAGTATGCAGGCATAATAAGTTTGAAAGATCACTTGTCCGCCCAATTTTGTCACCCGAGAATGTAATTCCAGCAGATTCTCACGGAACTGCTGGCAGGAAATATTTCTCGATGGAACACTGTCGTTTCCTCCGACAGTAATGATGACTGCATCCGGGTGGAAAGGGGCTACATCCCGGTCAAAGCGGTCGAGAAGCATTTTGCTGGTATCGCCGCCGATGCCGGCATTGATAAAGGTGCCGCAGCCTCCACCATATACTGCTTTAAAGCCCAGCTCGATATAGTCAAACCAAGTCATGCCAGGCAGACGACGTTGCGTGTTGGAAGAACCAAAGGCCTCGATGACGACCGGTTCTTTGGATGCCAGCTTCTGAAAAAAATTCAATTGTGAAAAGGAACTCATGGCAACACTTTCTTTTTAACCACGAAAGGCACGAAATTTTCGTTGTTAAAAAATCATTTCATTTTGCAGATACTGCAAGATCGGCAGCTCAGTTCTTCGGGCGGCTCATATTTCATGCCGCTTTGGCGGCACTTGCGGATTTTGCTTTGATTGATTGCTGCCAGGAAGAATGCGAGCACGATAAATGCGCCTGTCGGGGTTTTCAGCAGGTGGATTCCTGGCCAGTTCGGGATGACGGCTAACTCGAAGAGGGTTCCATCCGCAATGAATTCACGCACTGCGCCAAGCATCATCAGCGCCAAGGTGAAACCCAGCCCCATGCCTAGACCATCGAGTAGCGACGCAAACATCCCGTTTTTTGATGCAAAGGCTTCAGCACGTCCCAGAACGATGCAATTGACGACAATCAGCGGGATATAGATTCCCAAGGTGCGGTTGAGTTCCGGAGGGGCGTAAGCCTTCATCAGCTGCTCGACAACGGTTACAAAGGTGGCGATAATGACAATGTAGCAGGGGATTCGCACCTTGTCCGGAATCCACTTGCGGCACAGAGAGATGACCAGGTTGCTGCCGGCCAGCACAAAGGTCGTGGCCAGCCCCATGCCCAGAGCGTTTTTGGCGCTGCTCGATACCGCCAACGTGGGACACATGCCCAGCATCAGGATAAAAACCGGATTCTCACGCCAGATGCCATTGCTGAGTGTTTTCAATGCTGACATTTTACTTCACCTCCATGCCGGCAGCTGAACTCTTTTTCTGCCAGGCTTGCGATATCGAATTGACTGCCGCCAGTACCGCTTTGCTGGAAATCGTCGCACCACTGATGCTCATGACCCCATTATCGCCGCTACCCAAAGTCAGGGGCTGTTGCAAGGTTTTGCCGGAATAGGAGTCTAGGATGCGATTGGGCGGAAAAGGATCAACGGTCGAGTTGCCGGACAGCACCTCCCATAACGAGCGTGTCGCCTTGCGATCGGTCACTGTGGTTCCGATACCCGGAGTTTCACTATGCTTGCTGACTAAAATTCCCAGGATCGTTCCTTCAGGGGAAATCCCTGCCAGCACCCGAAGTTCACCGCCAAACCCACTGTTGGACATTCCCTCGGCGGCATAGGCCAGCAGCTTGCCATTCCCATCCATGGCGCGAAAAAACTGCACGCCGTCTACCAAGTCATCTGACAGTGTCTCGACGGCATCCGCAGGCAATACCAGTTTTAGTTTGTCGGTGCGTTCGGCTTCCTCGGCACGTTTGCACGGTTCGGCTGTTTTATGGTTGACGAAAGCAAGTGCACCGCCGGAGACTGCACAGAAGAATCCCAGGCTGATACATAATTTGAGGATATCTTTCATAATTTCAAGCCTCTCTTTTTGGGTGCCCCGAAGGGTTTTCCGGCGGTAATGCTGTCGATCAGCGGTGTGAGAGCATTCATGATCAGAATGGCGAAAGTGACTCCTTCGGGGTAATTTCCCCAAAGGCGTATGATGCTGGTGATGCATCCGCAGCCGATTGCGAAAAGGATGGCGCCCGTTCGGCTCAGGGGGGCGGTGACCGGGTCGGTGGCCATAAAGAAGGCGGCCAGCATGACGCCGCCGGTGAGCAGATGGAACTGCGGTGGTGCATAAACTTCAGGATTCAGCAGCCAGGCTATCCCGGTGAACACCGCAACCGTTAATAGCATGAAAACAGGCGTCTGCCAGCGTATGATGCGCAGTGCAATCAGCAAGATTCCGCCCAGGATCAGGCCCAGTGTGCAGGTCTCGCCAATGCTGCCACCCATGCGGCCGATAAAAAAGTCCCAATAGGAAACTTGTCCAAGGAACTCGGAAAGTGCCCCGGAGTTTCCTTCCAGTGCCGCTGTCTGTGCCAGTGACAATTGCTGCAACGGGGTTGCGCCGCTGACTGCATCCGCTCGACCCGGTATAATCCAAGTGTTCATTACCTGCGGAAAGGAAACCAGCAACGCGCAACGACCAATCATTGCCGGATTGAAGGGGTTGCAGCCAATGCCGCCGTAAATCATCTTACCGATGGCAATGGCCATCAGCGAGCCGATCAGGCAAATCCATATTGGAGTCCCCGGCGGCAGGTTCATGCCCAGCAGAAGGCCGGTCAGCAGGGCGCTGCAATCGTGAACCTCGAGCGTCCGCTTCATCGCAGCACTGCAAAGCGCCTCGATTGCAACACAGGAAATCGAGCAGACGGCCAGCACCTTAAAAGCGGCAAAACCAAAATAGTAAACGCCGGCCAGGCAGGATGGAAGCAGGGCGACAATCACCCAGAGCATGATCCTGGAAACGCTGTTGCTGCTATGAAAATGCGGCGAGCTGCTGACAATCAGGCGGTCGGTGCGCGGCATTCTGATTTCGGATTCTGACATGGTGGAAAACCTGCTGAAAAACGGGTGGGTGTAATGCGTAGGAGTGAAACTAGGCTATAGAGGCTTGTTTTACAACTAAAGAAACTAACGGACACGAAAAAATTTCATGGAAATTACGACGTATTCTCGCAGACAAAGCCACTTCCATGAAATTTTTTCGTGTCCTTTCGTGCATTTCGTTGTTAAAAAGAATTTCTCGTTTACTTGGGTTCACTGACACCTTACGGGTGAGTTAGGACTTTTTTTTGGCGGCTTCGGATTGGCGGCGTGCGCTGACTTCCATTTTTGCCCGCCGCATATGTTGCACGAGCGGGCGCCCGGCCGGGCAGACGTATGAGCAGCATCCGCATTCCATGCAGTCAAGCACATGCCAGTTTTCCGCCAGCTCGAAACGCTCATTTTCGATCTGAACGCTGAGGATCCCTGGCATCAGCTGCATCGGGCAGGTGTCATTGCAACGCCCGCAACGGATGCACGACTTGCTTTGGTATTGACTGACTTCCTGCGGAGAAAGCAAAAGAATCCCAGAACAGTTCTTAGTGATCGGAATCTGCAATGAATAGACGGAGATTCCCATCATCGGACCGCCGGAAATGATCTTGGCAGGGTCTTCCTTGACTCCACCGGCCAGACGTATGGCATCCTCATACAGGGTGCCAACCCGGAAATGCCAGTTTCCTGGGGAAACCAGCGGTGTGCCGGTGACGGTTGTGACCCTTTCGTAGAGCGGGACGCCGTCGATAACCGCATCCGCAATGGCGCAGACGCTGGCGATATTCTGCACAATGCAGCCAATCGCCAGTGGCAGGCCGCCAGTGGGAACTTTGCGTTTGGTCAAGGCATAGATCAACTGCTTTTCAGCACCTTGGGGATAGCGCACTTCGAGTGGACAGACCCGGATATCCGTCCCCTTTGCCTTTTCCATCATGACCTCGACGGCGTCCGGCTTGTTCTTCTCGATGCCCAGGAAAATATTTTTGACGCCGAGGATGCGCGCGACAATCAGTATACCCCTGACGATCTGTTCAGGATTTTCCAGCATCAGGCGATGATCGGCGGTCAGGCAGGGTTCACATTCGACACCATTGATGATCAGCGTGTCGATGGTTGCTTCCGGGGGTGGTGAAAGTTTGACATGGGTGGGGAAGGCGGCGCCCCCCATGCCGACAATGCCGGCCTCTGCAATCCGCTTTTTCAGAATTTCCGGGTCTGCTTCCTGCCAGTCAGCAATCGGAGGGAGTGGGTCTGCCGCTGTGTCTTCGCCGTCGCTTTCAATGATGACTGCCTGCCATTGCGTGCCGGTGACTCCCAGGCAGGTGGTCACTTCCTTGACCGTGCCGCTGGTTGGGGAATGGATTGGTGCCGAAACAAAACCGCCGGCCTCAGCCAGCAATTGCCCGCGCAGCACCTTGCTGCCTTTCTGCACCAGCAGCTTGGCCGGGGCACCGATATGCATCTGCAAAGGAACCGTATAGCGTTCCAGAAGAGGGGCATACTCGATCGCTACTCCCTTGGCAAGCTTTTCCTGTTTCGGGTGAACCCCGCCATAAAAACGGAATATTTCAACCATTGCTCTTCTCCTCCTGCCGGACAACCGGTTTGCGGGCGGGAATGTTGCTGCGCAACGCTTTGGTTGGGCAGGATGCAGCTACCTCCGCAGCAGGTGGATCGGCATAACTGACTACAGCCAGGAAACCATTCATGCGGATTTGATTTTCCTTGGCTTCCTTGGTGCATTTTCGGCAGCCGATGCAGGCACCCTTGCAGGCGGCGCGTTTAAAGGCGCCTTTTTCCGGGGAGCTGCAGAAAACATGAATGGGCGCCGACGCCGGCACCAGGCGAATCAATTTTTTCGGACAGGTCTGGACGCATTTTCCACAAGCCCGGCAGAGTTCCGGATGAACCACAGCCAGGTGTTTTTCAGTGATTTCAATGGCGCCGAATGGACATGCCCTTGCACAGGCGCCCAGTCCCAAGCAACCATACGTGCAGGTTTTGGCACCGGCAGCCACCTGCATGGCATCACGGCAATTGTTGACGCCATTATAAAAAGCCTGGCGGGTGGCCTTGTCATCATCCCCGCTACATAAGACCACAGCCACTTTCCGCTCACGCTTTGCCTCACTGACGCCCAGCAGCTGGCAGATACGGGCAATATCTTCCTCTGACATCAAGGGACATTCCCCCGGCTTCGCTTCCTGCTTCACCATTGCTGCGGCATAGCCTGTACAGCCGGGATATCCACATGCACCGCAATTGGCGCCCGGCATCAGTTCGCTGATCTGGTCCAGCATCGGATCACTGGGCACTGCAATAAATTTTACTACCAAGCCGATAGCCAGCCCGATCAGGAGACCGGTTCCCAGTAAAATAAACAATGCATTCATCTTTGTAATCTCATGGAGTTGTAACTTACGATGTTGATTCAGCCACCGAGGCCGGCAAAACCCAGAAAGGCCATCGCCAGCAGCCCGGCAGTGATCAGCGCAATCGGCGTGCCTTCCAGACATTGCGGCACCTTGGCCAGTTCCAGTTTTTCGCGGATGCTGGAAAACAGCAGCAATGCCAAGCCGAAACCAACGGCCGAGGCAAAGCAGAATACCGTACTGCGGATAAGGTCATAACCATCGTCTGCGCAGATGATGGCCGAACCCAGAACGGCGCAGTTGGTGGTGATCAGCGGCAAATAAATTCCCAGTGCCTTGTAAAGCGGCTCGCTGATGCGCTGCAAAATCACTTCCACAATCTGCACCAGCCCCGCAATGGCCAGAATAAAGATAATCGTGCGCAGGTATTCTACGTTATATCGTTGCAGGATGAAACGGTTGATTGCCGCCGTCAGAAAACCTGACAGGGTCATGACAAAAATAACTGCACCGCTCATCCCGGCAGCCGTGCGCATATTGCGGGAAACCCCCAAAAACGGGCAGATTCCCAGAATTCTGCTCAAGACAAAATTATTGACCAGGATTGCCCCGATCATTAGACTGATATAGTCGCCCAAGGATATTCTCCTCTGATGTAAATAAGCACTGAAAATAAGGAAGTCAAACAGGAACGATATAACATATCCATTTTTCCGCTGAATTCAAGAGGAATTTCCGTCAAACGAAAAATCTTAATTTTTTTTAACCACGAAAGGCACGAAAATTTTCGTACTACTATCTTCAAACTTCTTGTTTTTTCAGAAAGATTTTTCAGAAAAGAAAGCTCCAAGTCATTGGCATACAGCCCTTTTAAGGTACCGCCAATTCCTGTCTTTTTTCTCCGACTGATCCGACTGATCCGACCGATCCGACCGATCTACTTGATCCGTCCGATCCGTCCGATCCGACTGATCAGTCGGAGAAACCAATAGACCAGATCA
>JAPXLT010000126.1:0-12470 GCA_033809415.1 Lentisphaeria bacterium | reverse complement strand
CCCTGTCCACCCTGTCCACCCTGTCCACCCTGTCCACCCTGTCCACCCTGTCCACCCTGTCCACCCTGTCCACCCTGTCCACCCTGTCCACCCTGTCCACCCTGTCCACTGGCGTACACCCCCATCCATCAAAGCAAGCACCCTACAAATTTTCCGAGCTTTCCGTGCTTTCCGTGGACAAAAATAGGTTGTGGACGTCAGTCCGCGGCCTTGAGCTTCTGCAGGGTTTTCACCGTCTGCTCGACCAGTTGTTGGCCACCTGCTGGTGAGACCTGATTGCAGAAGAGGCAGGCGCTGTAGCCTTTGCCCTGTGCGCCACGCCGGGTTGCCAGATAGGTGCCGCCGTCATCGCCGGGCACAGCTGCCAGCTGAATGACAAAGGTCTGCAGGAAGGGGCTGCGGGCCTGGATCCGGTGCATGTAGTCCATATACAACTCGAAGCGGTTTGAGGCAAAGGCGATGTCACCCAGCCGCAAAACGTGCATCTCCATCGGCAGGCGAGGCTCGGCTTTCTGGGTCTGATAACGATGGATGATACGCTGGAAACGACCACGCTGGGCAACCAGCTGGGAGTTTTTCGAGAGACGCTCGATCGGAGTTCCCACGGTCGAGAACTTCTCCTTCATCAAAGGTTCGAGACTCTTTACCGCAAAATCGTATTCTTTTTCAGTGATCATGCGCTTCGAAAGCTTGACTGTTTTGACGACGTGCTGCAATGGCAACGCAGTGTGAAGATCCTTTTTCGCCCAGGACAAAACCTCGGTGAAACAGGCCGCGATACGTTCGGCGATGTCTTTGCGTTCGGCCAGGTCCTTGTCCAGCGCGGGCTTGCCTGGTTCGCCATATTTCAGTTGGAAGCGACGTTCCTGAGCCTGCTTGTAGTGCAGGACGCGCGGGGAAATATCACCGCCCGCCGCGCATTGCGGCAGGATGAAAATATCGCCATGGACTTTCCGGATCGCTTGACGTGTGTCATGCCAGTAGTCTGCCGACAACATATAGCGATGTTCGGAATTCTGTGAAGGGCAGGGGACATTGACAATCGCACCGGTCAATTTCTTGTTTTTGTCGAAGGTAAAGAGAAGGTTGACGAAGTGGTCGGCACCTGCTTCATAGTGACTGAATTTCGGGTCGTTGGTGTTGCCATACATCGCTGCTTTGCCATTGACGCGGAACCCGCTGGCCTGCTCTGTGGAGCGTTTGTTTAGATCCTCGAAGTACACGACGCGCCTGCTGTGACCCACAACCGCATAACCATAGCCATAGCCCACCGCACCAGGCGAACGCTTCTGATAGGCTTCGCAAATCGCCTCCGCAGCCTGAGTCGATAGATAGTCCCGGTATTCATCGCTCGAGGCGATGTCAACGCCATCGCGCGGCACAGAGTCCACCTGCGGGGTCGAGGAACCCGTTGTCCAGGCGGATGCCTTGTCCGAATAGTGACTGGGACCGGTATGCGTGTGGGTGGCATTCATCAGAATCTTCAGCACAGGAATTTCCGGATTCATGGCCTTGACTTTGCTGCGTACCTGATCGAGGAGTCCAGCGCGGATCACTACCAGATCCACTGACAGGAAAATGACGCTGTCATCGCCATTGTCAATAACCAGAGTCGTCAAGGTGACAGGGTCCATGATCCCCTGTGAAATCCGCATGTGGAACTGCCCCGGAATGTTAACCGGTTTTTTCGTTGATACATCGCGAGACGCCCAGCCAATCAGCAACTTGTTCATCATTCACTCCTTTAATGTCAATACTTTGGTTCAAAAACAGGAACACTGATAAACACTGTAATCATTAAAAAGAATTTTAGTAAGCAGACAACAATATATTACCTCTTTTCGCAAAAAATTCCGGATACAGGAAAATTTTACACTTATGTTGACTTTTCCGTTGATCGGCAGTCAGAATCTATTTTTGTCCACGGAGAGCACGGAAAACTCGGAAATTTTGTAGAAGTGTTACTTTGACGGATGGGATGGCAAGCGGAATTTCGGTCTGTTTTGTTGTTTTCTCCATGTCCATGAAAATGAATGAAAACACCCTGTCTCATTCCATTTCCTCCATCTTGAAATCATCAAATAGAATAAGAGCATCTTTGCCTTTGCCGCTCAAGAGCACCAGAAGATTGTCGCATTCTCCCCATTTTCCCTCAGTCGGAATTTTGAATTGGAGCGACAGTTTCTGCCAGTCTTCGCCTGCTTTCTCCTCGGTTTTTCTATGGAGTCCGCCCTGTTGCTTTTCTCCGATGCGTCCGGTAAAGGACAAGGCGAGCGTATTGCCGGGGCTGGAATGCTTTGCCATGATTTGAAGAAGATACGTTTTTCCTGGAATGATCGGGAACGACTTCAGGAAGCAACCGCCACCGGTCGTTTTCAAAACCTGAGCAAGGCAGGATGTCCCGTCGATCCCCTTGGTCATCGTTGTGAATTCCGAATCGCATTTTGCCGGAGTCCACACGCCCCAGGGAGTGTTCATGGAGTCTTCGTGTGGATAAAAGTACTTCCTCGGGAACGCAATTACCTGGAAGTTTCGCGCTTGCATCTTGACGGTAAACTTGCCTTCCGTGACTTGGACAGGGTTCTCATAATACTCTTCAAAAGCCTCAAAACTATTTTTCGTAAGCTTCGTCATGTCAATGGTAACATTTTTACTGCGGACGGAGCGGTTGGCGAGGAAAATCAGATATCTGCCGTCGCTATTCTTGTAGTAGGTCACCCCGACTTCCGGATCGGAAGAGAGGATTTCCTGCTGTTCATAGAAGACATGCCGTTCCGTGTCATTTTTCCAGATTCCGTAATGCTCCAGAATATCCCAGAGCCGGATGGTGGGTTTCCCGGCAAGATAGTTGCGGTTATACTCCAAGTCATAAAGTTGCACCATCGCCAGCGAAGCAACCGTATAGGGATAAGCATCCGGCTTGAAGAAAGCATGGTTCATCTGGCAGATACTGGGCGAAAGATTGACGGCGACCCCCAGTGTGTAGGAGTTGTATTCACTCCGGTAACGCGCATCGGAAATATCATCCATCATGCAGTATGGGTTGAGGAGCGCCATGTTGCTGATGTCCTCTCCTGGCTGCCACACGTCGGCCATGCCATGCAGTGGCGGATAGAAGTCGCGCTGGGCGTGACAGTAGACCAAAACTCCATAACGATGGGCGACTACGACAGAACGGCGGACGAGATCTCGTTTGGATACGACACTCAATGTGCTGATTTCGCGCCCGAACTTGTCATAGAACCCACACCCGTGGAGGTGGTTGCTGCAACCGCTGCTGCCGCAGAGATCGTAGCCGATACACCAGATCGGCGAGGCGGCGGGGTGGGAAAGCATCTGAGTTATTCCATGAATTGTGAAGTCATTATGACTTGTATTGTTGCAGACCGGGACGGAATTATAATGAATGATCGTATGCGTTCCGTCCGGATTCGGGCGGTGATACGGCATGCGGTACTGGGAGCCGCGCGGTTTCATCCGGTATTTCTTGAAATAAATGGCCAGCGCATTTTCTTCCGTCAGGGCATCGGCTCCGCCATAAACCATCAAGGTTTTCGGCTGTGCGTTCTTCATTTGGGCGGCAAAATCCGTCGGATGCGGTTCAAAGACCCAGACGCCGGTCGTACCGGTAAGTCCGCCACCACCGAAATATCTTTTGGCGTCGCCGCGCGACACGTCGCCGAAGCGCAGACCTCGCCAGTCTTTCATCAGCGGACGGACCGGCGTTGCGATGAACATGGAGCTATAACTGGCGCCTTCCGGGATCGTGACTTCCCGATTGACCATGGCGACCGAGCATTCCCCCGTATTTTTATCCGCGAAAAAGACCGGTTGATTCGGATCGTAAATCCAATTTGCATCATGCGGCATATTGTAGCAGAAACCACCCTTTTTTGCCGAGACGAGCCAAAGTTGCTTGCAGATGGGCGGTGCGCCGACGGAATGATTGGAAGCGCCGAATCCCGGATAAAGATAGGAGAATTTTCCGGTGCTGTTTTCCTGAACGGTTGGAACCATCAGAAATTCACGGTATGGTTTTGCGACTTGCCAGCTGAGTGTCAGTTTCGCGATCACCGGCTTGTCATGGAACACAAAGTCGGTGCTGATGAGTCCGTCATACTCGACCTTTGTCCGATATGAGAGCGTGAAGCCATTGCCTTTTCCGGTTCCGGTGAACGTGACACGGCTGCGGAGCTCTTCCGTCTTTCCGGCCTGCCAGTCGGTCACTGGCTTTCCGTCCACCGTAATAATCGGGGGTGTATCCAGCAGCTGTTGTCCGCTGACTGTGATAGACTCAGGATATGGGCCTTTTCCAAATTGATAGACCCGGTTCCACAGGGTGACGGTACGTCCTTCAACTTTGTAGTCTTTCCAGAGTGGCGGTACTTCGTCTTCATCGCCAAGACCGTTGTTCACGAAGGATAAATCCGGACGCAAAAAGGGCGTGGCGATTTTTGGTTTGCCATCCAGCCAAGTCGTCAATGTATAGTTCCCTGGTTCCGTGATGCCGGAAAGAAAATGCGTATCCAGCTTTTTCCCGCAGAGCCACTTCCCTTGGATCGTTTTTCCGGACGGAAACTGGAGCTCATAGGCAAGTTCGAGCTTGCCTTCTTTGAGAAGTTGCGCCTCTTTTTCCGGCAGGGCCGAGAAATCCAGTTCCGCTTCGATCATGTCATATTCCTTCTCAGCAGGCCCGCGATCAACGCCATTTACTGTGACGCCGTAGTCTTGAATGACGGCGTTTCCGCCACTTTTGACCAAGCGGAGGAACTGATTGCGGATTTCGATCATCGTCAGCGGACGGGAATAGATTTTGACATCATCCAGCGCAACATCGTATTTATGGGTATCCTCATAAAACCGTTTTTTGACTCCAATGAAGGATTTTCCAGATTCGGGAACCAGATCGGCTGTCTTGGAGACTTTGACAGGGAGCGCACGTGTCTCTTTCAGTTCCCCATTGAGATAAATCGCAAGTTCTTTCGGAGACCAGGTTAGGGCGACCTGATGCCACTCGTCTTTGCCGATCCCTTTCCGATCACAGGAGACTCGCCCAATGCCGGCGCCGCCAAGAGGCGGAACGGAGCTGCGCCAGTCAAAATAGAGGGCTTCGCATTCATAGAAGCGCATGTCAATCTGCCGTTCCCCCTGCTGAAAGACCAGATGCAGCAAAGCGATGTTGCCTCGCTTTTCACCGTCGTTCGGATTGTAGCCCTTGGTGCAGATCCATAGGATCGCCGTCCCCTGATGTGGATTTGCATTGCCGACCGCGTCGAACGTCAGGTCTTCACCGGGCTGGGGTTGAAAACCTGGCTTTCCGTCAAATCCGATGGTTCCCCGGAGCAGAAGGCTCACTTCCCGCATCGTTGTGGAGAGCGGATCGCCTTTGGCATAATCGGCATTGACGGTGCCCCTGTCGAAAGTGACGGCAAAGGTCAGATCTTTGTCCTTCAGTTTATCTGCCGTTTCTACGGTTTCGAAGACGAATCCCGCATGCAAGGTAAATATGCCGACGAACAAAGCCCATGTTAAAAGCACATCTTTCATCATTCTGTATCATCTCCTGTTTCACTGGTAATGAAAAATTCAAAATCATCAAAATAAATTTTTCCGGGGGCGCTGCTCTTGCAGCCCAATGTCAACAGCATATTTCTGCATTCGAGCCATTTGCCTGTGGACGGTATACGATAAGTGATGAGCAGCCGTTTCCATTGCCCGGCGCTTGCATCAGCAGTGGTTTGAGATCTCAGAGTTTGTAAGCCCAGAAATTTGCATTTTTCATCTTGCGCTTGCAGTCCCATGCTGATCGTGGCATCTTCTGGCAGACCTTCGCTTTTCACATAGGCTAGAAAAGTGTATTCCCGTCCCGGGACGACCGGCAACCGGGTGAGCAAAGAGCCGCTGTCCTTCCAGTTTTCCGGAGGCGCTGTTATTTCCAGGCACATGGCTCCTTTTGCGGTGCGTCCTTCATTTTCCGAATGATAGGTCTGCATTTTCATACCCTTCGTCTTCCAGCAATCCCAGAGCGTACAATCGAACCCCTCCAGCACCCCATCTTCGAGATTGATTTCCGTCAGACTGAAATCATCGAACAGAACTGCCGTTTCCTTGCTGCTTGTCGCATGAAACTGAACCTGTATGTTTTCTGTTTGTGCGGGCGTATGAAAAAAACAGACAAGTTTCCGCCATTCCATACCGGCCGAGACGGCGACACCATTGGTAAGTTTTTTCTGGAAGCGATTCTCTTTGGAACGTCCATCGACATCGAGGCAAGCCTCGGCTTCAACAGGTTGTGTTCCATCCTGTTTCATGAAAACCTCGACCCGGTACCATGTGGATGGTTTGACGGGAAAATTCTTCAGAAAGGTTCCGCTCTGTTTTCCTGAATCATTTCCCAGCAGGATCAAACGAAGAGCGCCGGAGCCTGCGATGCCCTTGTCTGCGGAGTGCTCGAAGCGAACCTGCGCTTTTGCAGAGTGCCAAGATGTCCATGTCATTTCGTTGAAATCATCATGGAAATCTTCCGCATTGACGGAAAGAAGCAGGCAGCAGAGTCCTCCTAGAATCAGCCTTTTCATTTTACCCTTTTGTTTACTCATTATCGACCGGTTCGCTTGCGCTACTATAGTAGGCATAGAGGCTGATCCGCCTTTCCAATTTCATCTGCGGGAGAAATTCCACATGACCATCGACCAGCGTCACATTGCCGCCGGTTTTGTGCGCGGGAAGAATGCCCAGAGCGTACGTGTTGTTGTGTGCGTAATAATTCCAAGCATTAATTGTTCCTACATTCGGAAATCCGTTTGGCACCTCACACCAGTAAACGATCCTCGAAGCTTTCTTCACGGAGTCGGGGCGGAAGAGATGGGATGATAGTACTGCGTATTGACCGCTGACCCCGTAGCTGTGATAACGATGCCAGGGGGCATATTTCCCGAGGGCGGACAGATGCATATTCGTGGCATAGTCGATCTTCATATTGGTGTTTCGAATCTTCGGTCGCGAGGGGCAGAGCAGGCTGGCAGGCAATTTGCTGACCATGTCGGGGGCGTTGCTGCTGGTGTTAAATGGCGTCATGTCGATATGCCCTAAATATTTACCCTCGGCCACGGCATTGATATAATGCCAGCTGGGTTCGGTTTTCCCGGCGCCATACAGTGTAAAACTCCAGCCATCGTTATCGTCTGCATAGAGCTGCGTGGCCAGCCCGAGTGATTTCATCCTGCTTGTACAGGATATCGTTCTCGCCTTTTCACGCGCCTTGCTCAAAGCCGGCAACAGCATCGACGCCAGAATAGCAATGATCGCGATAACCACGAGAAGCTCAATTAAGGTAAATCGTTGCATACAAACTACTTTTGAAGAAACTTTCTGACAATACATGTTTGCCTCCTTGTTGTTGGTTCTGTCAAAGTCAATTCTCTCACATTTTCTCCGAACACTTATCAAGAGAAACATAAAGATAAAATATTTGCCTAATGTCAAGATCAAATTAGGGGAAAATGTCGATTTCAAAAAGTTGTTGTTTGTAAAAACATTTGTGACTGTTGGCAGGATAGGTTGACCGGAAGCATTTTCTTTCAACATTTCAACATTACCCCCGTATGATCAATCTTGGCTCGATATAAATATCCTGCCGTTTTTTGAACGGAAGCTTGATCTGTTCGATGATCTTATTGACCATGAGATTCAAATCGAGATCAATGCTGCTGAAGGCTCTGAGAGCCTCGCCGCTGCTCCATGGAGTATTGTAGAAGCCGATCAACGGAAAATTCGCGGGGATTTGTCTTCCTTCTTCTTCAGCGACCTTCAAAAATTGAGCCACACCCGAGTCTGCCGTGGCGAAAAAACCGTCCGGCATCGTCATGGGCGAAGCGATCAACTGCCTGATGAATGCTTTCTTACTCTCATTATCAAAATAGGGATCAATGATGTACGGTCTCGGATCAAGCCCAGCCTCGGAAAGTGCCCTGGAGAAACCGTCGATGATAAATTTCTCCTTGTGGCGTTCATACGCCTCTGGACAGAAGCGGACACTAGGCAACAGCGGGTTCGGCATCAGAAGCGGATGCTGTGCGCCACTCTCGATTAGGTATTTGCCGGCTAAGTATCCTGCGTGTTCATAATTGAACCAGACTCCTGTGCTTTTCAGACGAGTACCAGAATCGAAAAAATCAATGAATATGGGATGTTTCTTTTTGAATTCTTCAATGTAGGGGAAAAAGTCGTTGTCATAACCGTCGATGACCAACCCAGCCAGATCAGCGCCCAGCAGCTGCCAAGCTGCACGGTCGATGGACGAGCGATGTTTCGGATTGCCAATGCCATATACGTTGACGCTCTGCACTACAAATCCGTTTTGGGTAAGTTCCGTCAGCAAGACGCGATAGAGGTCCGAAAAGAAATGTCCTTCCGTGCGAAGAATAAGCCCGACCGTTCCATTCTGTTGTTTTGGAGGGGCGACCTTCCCTTGAACAAAGGTTCCGTTGCGCCGGTAGCGTTCGACCATTCGTTCGTTCTCGAGAATGGACAAGGCGCGGCGGATCGTCACACGTCCGACCTTCATGGATGCGGCCAGTTCGCGTTCCCCCGGAATACGGCCATCCGGGAATTCTCCGGAAAGGATTTTTTCCCGCAGCAGATTCGCAACGGTAGATGTTTTTGTCGGCAGAATCATCGGCTTCATCCTCGCCATTGGTTCTATCGTTCTCTTAAACATAATTCGGATATATCAGCAATGCAATAAGACCAATACAGCATTTTTTCCTAAAAAATGCACGGTCATGGAACCATTGAATAATATTTAGACCGCGTCCAAAAAGTTTCGGTGCTTTCCGTGTTTTCCGTGGACAAAAAATGGTGGTGTGTGCGTCGATGGATTCTGGCTTAGAACATTTCGATGGGGCATTCGGGGATGGATTCGAGGAAAAAGCGTCCGTAGAATTTTTGTTTGATACGGCTGTCAAGAATGACAACGATTCCCTTGTCATCGCGGGTGCGGATCAGGCGCCCGAAGCCTTGTCGGAATTTGAGAACCGCCTCGGGCAAGGAGTATTCCCTGAATGAATTGCCGCCTCGGGACTGAATCATTTCGCCGCGTGCTTCGATCAGCGGATGATCCGGTACCGAAAAAGGCAGTTTGCAAATGATGACATTGCTCAAGGCCTCGCCGGAGACATCTACCCCCGTCCAGAAGCTCGCTGTGCCAAAGATCACCGCACGGTCATGCTCCCGGAAGAGTTCCAACATTTTGCGGGGGCGGTACTTGCCTCCCTGGACATATACTTTGAATCCCCCGTTTTGGAAAAAACGAGTCATGCGCTCGGCCAATTCATTCATCATTGAATAGCTGGTGAACAGGACAAAAGCACGTCCCTTCGTCAGAGTCAGAAAATGTCGCAAATGAATTTCGGCCTCGTCAAGGAAATTCTTTGCATCTGGGGTTGGCAGGGATTCACCAATGTAGAGTTTCACCTGTTTTTTGAAATCGAAGGGAGTGTCAAGAACTACTGTCTTGGCATCTTCAAAGCCGATTCGCCGCTGAAAGAAGGAGATATCACCGGCAATCGCCAATGTCGCGCTGGTGATGACAACCGGAAACTGCTTTTTATGTTGAAAAAGACACTGCCGCAACCTGGCGCCAATTTCAACAGGAACGCACTGAAAGCTAAGTTCCCTGCCTTCCTTCCCCTGGCGTTCAAACCAATAGACACAGTCCTTCTGCTCCATGGCGAAAAACTGGTTCAGATTACGATTTTGTTCGAGCAATTCATTGCGGATAGCCTTGAATTCCTGCTGGATGTCAGGACTTTCATCGCTGCTTTCAATCAGGCGTTCTAGTTCATTTGACAAGTTGTTGATGCCGGGATCAAGGTAATTGCTGATATGGTTGGGCACTGTATAGCGCAAGGGTACCGGCTTGGGAGTTTGCGCCAGAATCCAATCCAGCAGGCGGCTGAAAAACAATTCCGCCTGCGCACGCAGCTCATTGACTGCTTTCCGGGCAGACAGGGACACGTCCCCAGTCAGCAGGCGTGGTCTGCGGTCATCCATATACAGGCGGTTGAGCAGATGTTTAAGGATGAAGGTTTCAGCTTTTGCCCCCAGGTGCGCAGCTGCGGTATCCTCGATGGTGTGCCCTTCATCCAGGACAACTGCGGTGAATTCCGGCAGCAGAGTCAAGCTGTTATGCGGCTCGTCACCGGCCTCACGCATCGCCAGAGAACTGAAGAAAAAAGCATGGTTGGCAACAATGATCTGACTTGAAGCAAGCTTCCGGCGAGCACGGAAGAGAAAACAACGGGAGAAAAAGGGGCATTGCTTGTTCAGGCAATTCCCGCGTTCACAGCAAACAGCCTGCCATAAGGCGCCAGATACCGGACTGTCCATCTGAGTATAGTCGCCCGTGTCACTCCGTTCCGCCCAGTTCAAAAGCTGATTGATCTCACCGGAAACCGCCGGATCGGAGAACAGCTCCAATTCCAGATCGGCAATTTTACTTAAGCGTCTGAGGCAAAGATAATTGCTTCGTCCCTTGCCGACTGCGCAGGCGATATCGCGATCCAGCAGGCGTTTCAACAGTGGCAGGTCTTTGTTGAGGATTTGCTCTTGAAGATTAATTGTATGCGTACTGATCACCACCGGCATCTTCATCTCGAAGGCGTAATGAATGGCTGGCACCAGGTACGCAAAGGTCTTGCCAACGCCCGTGGGCGCTTCTATGCAAAGATGGTGCCGTTCATCAAAGGCGCTGGCAATTTCATGCGCCATGCGCACCTGTTGCGGCCTGAGTTCGTAGCGGATGCCATCATCCCGGCTGATATTGCGCAAGGGAGATTGCTGTGAAAAAAAATGATCGGTTTCAGATATGCTCATCAGGGCGAAATAATTGTGGTGTCTGCTTTAAAATCCGGCAAGATGATGGTCTTGCCTGCTGATTCGATTTCAGCGGCGCCTTTTTCCGGCAAAATTACTGCCGGAGCGGCTTCCTGTTGCTGACGGCGCTTTTCCAATATTTCTTTGCTGAGACTAAGTTTCAGCGGCTTGTTTACCTTGCCATAGATTTTCTCATGGACGGATTCCAGAGCCAGAATAAAGTCTTCTTCCTTGAGACTCTGCCTGAAGTCGATCTTGCGCGTGCCTTCCTTGTCCGCGACGCTGATTTCACTCTGATCATTAATCAGAATCTGATAGTCTTTTTCTTCGGGGGTAGCGTTTCGAAATTCCAGTATGAGGAAAATTTCGCTGGGTTTGCTTTCAACTGCGGAATGCGCCAATTCGAGAATCCCTTCAGGGGCATAAGCTTCATCCATAAAGCGAAGATGAATTTTCATGGCGGCATCCGGATTGCCGAATTTCTGCCGTGCCTTTTCATCAGTCTTCTCGGGATCAGGCATGGATTCTTGCTCGGGTGGCATTTCAAATGGCTGAGGTCCGCGAAAGATATACATGACCGGCTTGCGCAGCACATAGCCGATGATCAGCAGAAGGAGAATGCAGAAGGGAAGAATGTATTTGCGAAAGACAGCCGTGCGCCGTTTCCGCCCCTGCACAACTGCCTCTTTCACTCGAGCCAGGGTCTCCGCCGACTCCGAATCCGAAAAAAGCGACTCGGAATATTGATGTTGATTGCGTTCAGATTCGGTCTCTGACATGCCGAAAAACCTCCTGTCATTTTTTGACAAATTATAATGTTCAAAATATAGCCCTGAATCAGCCCTTTGGCAATCCGATTTTTTAACAACGAAAAAACGCGAAAGTTTAGATGGATGCAGATTTCCATGCTACGACTTTCAGCAAATATAATCAGCGCAAAGATTACAGATTCTTAATAATAATATAATTATTTCGTAAATTTACTATGTGATAGTATTAATCATGACTCAGTTTTTTAGAATAATAGTAGTGTAAGCTGCACCTGTCAAAGGAGAAAATTGCCATGTCCTTTTCAAGAATCGTAAAAATGCTGATCGCCGGGTACCTGTGTGCCGGACATGATTACACCTCCATTTCCGCTAACAAAAAAAATGCCCGCATGCTGTTGGAAAACCAGGAACGTAGCAGCGCCAGGCGCTTCCGACAACTGGGAAATAGCCTTGCCGAACAACGCCCAGGACGTTTGTGACGACAAAAAAAATATATGTAATCGCTCGAACTTGTAAACCTAAAAAAAGCAGTTGATTTTTTCCATTGATCGGCAATCAGAATTTTTTTGTCCACGGAAAGCACGGAAAACTCGGAAAATTTGTAGAGTTGTAGCTTCGACGGATGGGTGGGCATGCAAGATTAAAAAGTGGCGCGACCGTCCCGGTTGCGATTTCCGTTTTGTTCTCCCACGCCCAAAACTGTCGCGGGGCAGGGTGGACATTGTGGACATTGTGGACATTGTGGACAGAACACGGACGCCCACCGCACCCTGCACCCTGTCCCCTGCACCCTGTCCCCTGCACCCTGCACCCTGTCCCCTGCAC
>JAPXLT010000125.1:0-12500 GCA_033809415.1 Lentisphaeria bacterium | reverse complement strand
TAAAAAGTCTGTTCTTTTTGCTTGACAAACACAAAAACTGATATATTTTTATAACAAATACAGTTTTGATCCGGGTTGAATTTCAAGGATTATCGCGATGCGGAACGAGAGCAAGACCATGCCATTGACTGCTGCAGTAAGAAATTACCTGCTGCAATGCGTAGCCAAAGCGGGGACAAAGCCCGAGCGCATCCTGAGCGAGATGCAGCTATGCGAGAAATTCGGAGTCAGCCGCATCACCGTGCGCCGTGCGATTCAGTCTCTCGAGCAAAGCAAGCATCTGATCCGTCTGCCGGGGCGGCAGGGCGCCTTCACCAATCCGGAATTGGCGATGGCGGTTCCTTTTATTGTGGGCATTCTTTCTCATGATGGCACTAGGAATTATTTTAATACCGCCAGGGCCGATATTCTGGCCGGTTTCATGGGAGTGCTGCGAAATGTCAATTGCGATTTTGAATTCCTGCTCCTGAATCTGAATGGGAACCTGAGTGTTGCCCAAGAGATTGAAAACATGGCGCTGGACGGACTATTCTGGATTACGCCGTCGGAAGACAGGATAGACGACATCAACGAGCTCTTGCAGCGGCAGTATCCCCTGGTCGTCATGGATACCATCTATGACACAGAATCCCGCAAGCCCAACGGCAATACACTTCTTAGGGATTATGAGTTTCATGCCGCCCAATATGCCCGGCTGATGCGGCAAAGGCAGCTCCATCGGGCTGTCTGGCTCGGAAGCTATAATATTTCCGCTAAAAGATTTCTGAAAGAAATGCAGAAATATGGCATTGACTTGCCGCGAAAGTTTTTTATCGACACGGCGGCTGAAATTCCCGAGAAACTCCCGCGGCTGCTGACCACGGAAACTATCGACGCCATCATTTGTACTGGCGACACGGAACGCTATAACTGCTTGCTGCAAACCCTGGATGTGCAGGAGAATCGAAAAAACATACCGATTTTCATGGCGAAAAATCACCTCACTAGCAAACTGCAGAAAAAATACTCGCAATGGAAGATTGAAATAATACCATCCTATTATGATTGCAAAGCCCTTGGGCGTAGCGCCGGGCAGCGCATGGCAGAATTTTTGCAAGGAAAAATCACCAGTTTTCCATCTTTTGTTGTTCCAGTCGAGAAAAAAAGCAAGGAGGAATGATACCATGCCAAACAGGAAAAAATTTACCTTGATCGAACTGCTGGTCGTGATCGCCATCATCGCCATTCTGGCCTCGATGCTGCTGCCGGCGTTGAGCAAGGCCAGGGAGAAAGCCCAGGCCATCACCTGTTCAGGAATTATGAAACAGTTTGCCTATGCAACCATACAATATACGAATGATTATAATGACTATCTACCAAGCTATCAAGGCATCCTGTGGATGGCAGGGATTTTTCCGTACATCCTTCCCAGTAAGTCCTGGTATGATTACAAGCGGGAAGTCACCAAATATATCTGCTGTCCTTCCGTAGTTCGCATTCCTGCGTTGATCAGCTTTAAAAGCAATGTGGTTTTACCCTATTGTGCGACTATCGCCTATGGCACTGAAAGCAGTTACAACACTGACAAAAAACCGAAGACCGGGGGCTGGGGTAAATTTTATGTAGATGGCGGGGACGATATGCGTGCCAGAAGCCAGCAGATGGTGCATAATATGCACAATTCAGTGATTGTGCTGGATGCTCCACTGCATGAAAAATATACCGATACGTTATTATCCCGTCCGTACTCCTACTTTACTCCCAAATATACCAATGATGTGGCATCGCCGTATCAATTCTGGCGAGCAGCTTTCCGTCATAACAATCAAAGTAATTTTCTTTTCCTTGATTGCAGTGTTCAAAGATACACTAACGGGAAACAATTCGGTACCGGTAAAGACGCATGGAAGCCATTATGATTTCCTTTGGAGTCGTTAAAATTTTTACAGTGGTTGTTGCTTCGAGTGATGGGATTGCACGCGAATTTGTGATCTGGTCTATTGGTTTCTCCGACGGATCGGACCGTTCCGTCCGTGTGGGTTGTGGACGTTAGTCCACGCCAAGCTTTTTCGTGCCTTTCGTGGTTAAAAACCTTTTTGACAGCCAGTGCATTCAGGCAAGGGAACTCCCGCTTTGGGTCTCCTTTGTAAAGCGGG
This sequence comes from Lentisphaeria bacterium, assembly GCA_033809415.1. Lineage (GTDB taxonomy): Bacteria > Verrucomicrobiota > Lentisphaeria > Oligosphaerales > Oligosphaeraceae > JAQVUB01. The sequence continues at coordinate 10,365 of JAPXLT010000125.1, read as the reverse complement.
TTATTCCAAGGATGTTTATTGGGGCGGTTCTGGAACCAGGTGTTATGTTGCCTTACTCCTATTGCAAGGGGGTTAAGTTTGGATATTTGAGGAAGTTAAAATGAGTCCATCGAGGCATGTTTTCGAAGAAACATAACCAGGCTGCGAGTACGGCCGGTTGAAAAAATCGTCATTTTTTCAAAATCAGAGTTCCTGAATCCGTAAAAATGACGATGCGTTTTTTACTTCACGGATTCAGGCAAGAGAAAGCCCATGCGGAAAATCCTTTTGCAGCCATGCTTTATCCTATTCTTTGTCGTTTTCCTTGGAAAACTGGCAGCAGGGAATCTGATCGCCCCCCTCTGTTCCAAACCACCACAGATTGACGGTGTCGGGAACGACAGCTGCTGGACCGGTCAACCGTGGCAGAGCGGTTTTACAGTATTGGGTGATCCGAAACGCCCTGCCGTGCCGGATACGGCCTTTAAGGTAATCCATGACGGCAGAAATTTGTATTTGCTTATCCAGTGCGCCGAACCCAGGATGGCCAGTCTGGTAGTAACTAGTGCTCCCGAGGTTGATGCGCCGCGCCGTTGGAAGGACGACAGTCTGGAAATCAGCCTGGTTCCCCATTCACACTTGCGCTATTATAAACTGATGGTCAATGCCAATGGCTTTTACAGCGATGAAACGCCCATCGACAACAATACCGGATCCTATGTTTACTACCATGACTGGTCATGGTCAAGCTTCGCGGAAGTCAAGGCCTCGCGAACCGCCGATTCATGGACCGTCGAACTCAGGATACCTTTTTTCACGATGGATTTGCAGGAGGCCACGGACACCTGGGGATTTAACATCGGACGGAATCGCCATGCCGATCCTGATATCATGAGTAATCATTCTTCATGGTCGCCGATTCCGGAAATCAACCACTGCCTGCCAATGCATTTCCGCTCCCTGGAACTGGAAAAGGTGGATTTAACCCGCTATCGCTGGGAAGTCAATGTGCCGGATGGCAGCGTCCGCCGGACCGGGGAATCATTTCAGTACGATCTCGAACCATCTGTCCGTAATTTTACCGGTGATTTCCGCCTGGGCGTGATGTCGGGATGGCTGCTGCCCCCGCAAGGCGGGGAGGAACTGGCATCGCCGGCAGACGGCCCTGTCGTCGAGTTCAAGGACGGCATTATGCTTAAGACGCCACTCAGCATCCCGTTTGCCAAGCCCGGTGAATATCTGCTGCGGCTGCTCTTCTCAGGGCAGGAAGGTGCACCGCTTAAGCTTGCTGAAACCCGTGTCCGCTTGGACTATACACCCGTCAAGGTAACCATAGAGACGCCAGTTTACCGCAACAATATTTACGCCACCATGCCGGACAAGACCTTGCGGGCCAGCATCGAGATTGACCAGGCCGTGCACAAGATCGGGCAAATCGAAGCCTGCCTGACCGGCCCCAAGGGCAATGTCCATCGCGCCAGTCTGCCTTTGGAGCAGGGAGTCGCACGCTTTATCTATGACATGGCAAAGCTCCCTGACGGAGACTACTATCTCGAAGTCCTGAAGACGCGTGTCCGCATCCGCAAGCTGCCGTACCAGAAAGGTGAAGTGTGGTGTGACAAGAACGATGCGGTATTCGTGGACGGCAAGCCCTTTGTGCTTTTCGGCTGGACTTCCGGTAAGGAGGTCTGCGCTCCCGGCATAACCGGTGCACAGACTTATGACCAGTTCGCCGACAGTAACGAATGCCTGAAAGACATGGATAAACTGATGGCGCGCAACCCGGCACTGAAACTGCTGATCATCCCTTACAGTGAAAAAGACCGCTACCCGCAGGTTGTCTTCAGCGAGGAATCCAGACGCGGAGACTCTCTCACGCCAAAGCAGATCGAACACCTTACCAGGCACATCACCAAGGTGCGCAGCCATCCCGCAGTCCTGGCTTATTATGTCGCAGACGAGCCTGAATGCCGTGACAACAACCCGGAATGGTACCGCAAACTCCGGGAACTGCTGACTGAGCTTGACCCTTATCACCCCTGCGTAATACTCAACCAGGACTTTTCCGCAATTAAGCGATACGCCTGCGGCGGTGATATCAACATGCCGGACTGCTATCCTCATTTTTATGAGCCCGACAAGTCCAAGCGTCCTCTTCATACCGTTTCTTCCTATGCCCGCGAAGCCCGCAAGACCGGCCCCGCCTGGCTGATGCCGCAAGGCTTTTGCTGGCCCACCGGCATAAATGATAAAATCGGGCGTGCGCCAACCTTTACTGAACTCCGAAACCAGGTTTTCCAGGTCTTTGCCAATGATTGCAAGGGGATGCTTTTCTATTCCCTCAAAAATTGGAGCCAGCACTTTGAACAGTTGCGGCTGGGACCGGAATTCATCGCCCGGGAACTCCTGCCGCTGACTGATTTCATCGCCGCACCGCCTGCACAGGGGCTGACTGTCAGCGGCGAGGGACTCGAGGGCGCGAACTTTCAGTCCTGCCTGAAACGGGTCGGCGAACGCATGGCCATCATCGCAGTGAACACTGCAAAATCTACTCTCAAAGTACGTTTCTCCGCCAGCAATCTTCCTGCGACCCTGCATGTTCTCAGTGAAGACCGAACCGTCTCCGTTGCCGATGGTGCTTTCGAGGATACTTTTGCTTCTGAAGAAGCACGGGTTTATCTCAGCGACCCCATTCCCGCCGGTCTCGAGACACTTGCCCATTTTCAAAAGCGCCTTGCTGAAGCAGAGGCCCGGCGCTTCACCCCCGGAAACCTGCTTGCCACCGGCCCGGTTTCTTGCCAACTTTACAGCCAGGTCGCCAAGGGGCAGGCACTGCCGCAAAATTGGACCAGGCTGACCGCCTCCTCCGAAACCACAACTTGGTACACCCGTCATTCCAAAACACTCTATCTCCTCTTGGACGGTTTCCGCCCAATCTCTGAATCGGCCTCCTACGACACCAGCCGCGATGGATGGACGCCCGCCCTGAACGACAAGCAGCCCTGGCTGCAACTCGACCTGCCACGCCCCGCCGTTGTCCGCGAGCTCCGCTTGTACAATGTGACGTATTACGGTTGTCCACGCCTGGAAAACGCGGAATTCCAGTTGCGGCAGGACGATGGCACTTGGAAAACCCTGGCTGCTGTCCGGTGGAATCGCGATCCGGTAGTGATCTTGCAGCTGCCGGACGGCACTAAAGGTCAGACTTTCCGGCTGGTGCTTACTTCTCTTCGCACTGGCGGCCGGTATGATGCTGTCCTGTCGGAAGTTGAATTGATCGGCGAATTTGCGCAGGAAGGAAAATAAGCGATGTCCGGAAAATTTTTTAATCTCATCATTCTGCTGTTGTTGGCTGCGCCGTTTTGTATGGCAGGCGATGACAACGGCTCCTATGCGCTTTTCGCCGTGCCGGACCGGAAAGTTGCACGTCCTGGCGAGACCATCCGGCTCCATATCAAATGTCAATATCCCTCCGGACGGTATTTTGCCTATTGGGGGGTTGGCGCCTACCGCCGTAATTTGCCTGCCACCTTCCAGCAGAAGACAGGTCTCGTTCCGAAAGACAACGGCGGTACCGGTTCGTGGGATCGTTTTACCATCAAAGCGGTTTGGCTGAAGCCTGCATTTTATCAAGCCCGGGAGCTTACCCTCGAATTTCCGACCGACAATTGGCCGATTGGCGATTATGCCCTAGAATGTGTCGTTCTGTTTCGGGAAACTGGCAAGCCCGAGGTCAAAACAGATAAATATCAGACTGCCAAGTTTTATCTTACAATCGACAACATCATTCCCTGAGGTGCAACCATGAAAAAACGTTTTTTTACCTTGATAGAATTGCTGGTCGTTATTGCGATTATCGCGATATTGGCATCTATGATCCTTCCGGCTTTGTCCAAGGCTCGGGAAAAGGCTCGCACCATCTCCTGTACGTCCAACCAGAAACAAATGGCTCTCAGTTGGTTGACGTATGCCGACGACCACGACGGCACAGTACTGAGCAACCTCTTTGGCAATTCGTCCTATACTCTGCCGAATGGCGATCTTTGTACCACCGGCTACGTGCTCTGGCAGACCATCTTCCACCCCTGGCAGCCGGAATTCAAAGTCTATAACTGCCCATCCAACTCTGTGAAGCACTGCGTTTACACAGGACAATACCAAGGCAGCCCCTCGATTGGTTATAACGTCTATGTCCCCAAAGATGGACAGCATCTCAGTAAACTCCGTCGCCCCTCGGAGCTGATGGTCTTCGCTGACGCCAATTCCTACCCGGCCTCTGCCGCTGGCGCTATCGTCTACAATTCATACGTCCTGGCCGACACCAAGCATGTCCGCGAAGTGGGACGACACAACAACACGGCTAATATCGCATACGGCGACGGTCATGTCGGCAGCCGTCGCGGTCCGTCTATCCCCGACCGGTCGGTCAACAGTATTCTTTGGCACCCGACCTATGAAGGCACCAGCCCCTGAGCAGTAGGCCAAAAGATGCTCTTCTATAGAACCCAAGGCAATGACTGACCGGGAAGGCAAGCAGGTCGGAGAAGGGAGTGATTGCAAGTAGGTGCAAGCAATCATGTTATGAATATTGCAAGGGCGCTGTTTTTGACAGGGCGTTCAAGTTCAATCAAAATGTATTTAAGGAGATAGCGATGAGACAGTCATTTTTGGTGTTGTTTTTTGGGCTGGCAGTGGCAGCGCTGGCGCAGAACCTGGTGCGGAATGGTAGGTTCAATCAAGGCAGCCCTGCATATGGCGACACGCCGCCTGAGTGGACGGCGGAGCCGACAGGCAGCGGCGGCTGGGGCTATGTCAATGACGACGGTGTTCTCGGGATCGACTCGATGCCCAATGCGGTCGTCTTCACAACCGAACCCGGCGCTGGCAGGCTGATCCAGAAGGTCGCGTGCCAGCCGGACACCGACTATGTCCTTCGCGCCTCTTTGAAGGCCAATGGCTGCGTGCCTATGGTGGAAGTCGTCGGCGCAAACGGCAAGATCCTAGCCAGTCTAACCGGCGACACTGACCGGCATGGCTTCTGGAAGCATTTCGACCGCAAATTTTCCAGCGGCAAGAACCGGGAATTGACCGTGCGCCTGATCGGCAGCGTCACCGCAGTTACTGGCAAGTCTGGCATTGACCAGGTCAATGTATTGCCTGCTGCGGCCTTGGCTACGACTGACACGAAAACCGCCAAGCCGTTCGTGGCGCCTGGTGAAAACATCGCTTTGCACAAGTCCTATACTTTGTCGCCAGCGCCGTCCTATAGGCTTTGCACTGATCCCGATGACAAGGTTCAGCTTACTGACGGGGTGTATACCGAAGGCTATTTCTGGGTGCAGAAGAGCACGGTCGGATGGCGCACGGGCAGGCCGGTCAGCGTCACTATCGACCTGGGTCGAGAGGAGCCAATCAGCGGCGTGTCCTGGAATACGGCGGCTGGTGTAGCCGACGTCTGTTGGCCGATCGGGTTGCACGTCTATGTCAGCAGTGACCAGAAGACCTGGTTTTACCAGGGCGATCTGACGATAACGATGCTGGGCACGCAAGAGCTAATGCCGGCGGCGGGAGAATACAGCGTTTTCCGGTATGTGACCGATGAGCTGCAGACTAAAGGTCGGTGGGTGCAAATTCTGGTTAACCAGGAAGGCTACGTGTTTTGCGACGAAATCGAAGTGTACCGCGGCCAGGACGCCTGGCTGGGCCAGCCTGCCGGCGGCATATCGACCGAATCGCCGAAGGATACTTTCTGGGAACATCAGCTGGCGAACAGCATCCGCAGACGTCTGCAGATTGATTTGCTTGCCGTCGAGGCAGAGTTGTCAGGCTTGCCCAAGACTGCGCCTGGTCTGGCCGCTGCTGCCGCTCGGATTCCGGCTTTGAAGGCCAGCCTGAGCCAGCTGCCAGCGGTTAACCCAGCGAGCTTCACCGCGATTTTGCCTTTGAATGCCGTTCATGAGGCCATTTTGAGCCTGAACACGGTCAGTATACAGGCCGCTGGTTTTACGCAGCCGTTTTTGTGGCGCAACAACCGCTGGGATAATTTGCCTTTGACCGCCATTCCGCCGCCCGCTGCTGCTGACGTGGCGCCATTGCTGGTCGAGATGATGCGTGGCGAAGTGCGCGGCGAAACTGTGAATTTGAGCAATCCGACGTCGACAGTTCTGGACTACACGATTGCAGTCGAAGGCTTCCCTGCTGGCGCGTCTTTGCGCCTGTGCGAAGTGCTGCCGACCGATACCAAGCAGGGCGAGCCGATCGCAGCAGCATTGAAGCCGACCGAATTGGCAGACGGCAGCGCGAAACTGCGGGTGCCGGCTGGGTGTACGCGCCAGGTTTGGCTGTCTTTCCGTCGACCGAACCTGGCCGACGGTGTCTACCAGGGCCGCCTGAAAGCTGCCGCCGCTGGGCGGCCGGAAATGGCGGTGACGGTGACGTTGCGCATCACCGGGCAGTTTCCAGCGGCGACGACCTTGCATGTCGGCGGCTGGGATTATGTCAACGGCGCTGCTGATCGTTTCAAGGCGCCGGGCAACTTGGTTGACAACATGGCACTGATGCGCGATATGTATGTGGACAGCCCGTGGGCCACCAACGCTGTGATGCCGCAGGGTGCTGCCTTTGACGCCGAGGGGCGGCTGACCAATGCCGATAAGCTGAATTTCACCAATTGGGATGCATGGGTGAAGCTCTGGGACGGTGCCCGCAACTACTGCGTGTTCATGGCCGTCGGGAAAAAATTCCATAATGAGATGATGGGCACGGATCGATTCAATCGTATGGTCGGCGATTACATGACTGCCTGGGCGAATTACTTGAAGCAGACTGACATGCAGCCGAGCCAGCTGGTGGTGCTGTTGTTGGACGAACCGCAGCGCAACGAGCAGGACCGCATCATCATTGCCTGGGCCAAGGCCATCCGTGCCGCCAATTCCGGCATCATGATTTTTGAGGATCCGATTTATCACAATCCAGAGGAAGGTCTGCTGGAAATGTATGAGCTGTGCGATGTCCTCTGCCCGGATACACCGAGGATGCTGAAGAACGGCGAGCCGTTTAAGCAATTCTATTTGAAGCAACGCGACGCTGGTCGCGAACTGTGGCTGTATTCATGCAGCGGCCCGGCCAAGCTGCTTGACCCGATCGCATACCACCGAGCCCAGAAATGGCGCGCCTTCGAGATCGGTGCCAAAGGGTCGTTCTATTGGGCTTTGGGCTGCGGCGGCGGCCAAGGCGATTCCTGGAATGCGTATATCCAGCCAGGCACGGAATTCTCGCCGTATTTCGTGTCGCAGACGACGGTGATGGAAGGCAAGCACAGTGAAGCTATCCGCGAGGGTGTGCAAGACTACGAGTATCTGGTCATGCTGCAAGACCGGGTTACCCAGTTGAAGAAGGCTGGCAAGGGCGGGGCGGCTTTGGCCAAGGCCGAACGGTTGCTTGCCGAGGCTCCTGGACGCGCCCTGGCTAATGTCCTCCCTAACAGACTGGAATGGAAGACACCTATGGATCGCAGTCTGATGGACCAGGTCCGGATCGAAATCCTGCATATGCTCGCTGAACTGAAATAAGTTCAGAAGGCGCATGCTGCCAAACAGACGGCCCCGAATCGCATGCCGAACAATGGCCGATGAGGAGCCGCAATGTTTCGCAAAAACATTGGTATTGCCAGCTTGATTGCGGCAATGACGACCTGACAATGCCTGAAAATCCAATAATCAGCCAGATTACAACATATACGAATGCGGAGCCCAGCCATCCTACAGACTTGCATGTAGTGGATAGAATGGACGAAGAATTGTCTCCTTGATATATTGAATCGCTGAATTTGTCAAGAGGGCTATGAAACTTACATTTAGCCTCGCTCTTCTTGCAATCAGCGGTTTTTCGTCCATAACCTTCTTTGGTGGACATTTGATCTTACATGTTGTATCGTAAATAGACCGTGTCCAAAAAGGTTTTTAATCACGAAAGGCACGAAAAAGCTTGGCGTGGGCTGCCGCCCACAACCCATTTTTTTTGTCCACGGAAAGCACGGAAAGCGCGGAAAATTTTGTAGGGTTGCTGCTTCAACGGATGGAATGGCACTCGAATTTGTGATCTGGCCTATTGGTTTCTCCGACTGATCGGACGGATTGGACGGATCAAGTAGATCAGTCGGATCGGTCTGATCGGTCGGATCAGTCGGAGAAAAAAGACAGGAATTGGCGGCACCTTAAAAGGGTTGTATGCCAATGACTTGGAGATTGCTTTTCAGAAAAATCTTTCACAAAAAAGAAGAAGTTTGGGGATAGTAGCACGAACTTTTTTTAGAGTTTGGCGGTGTGCTGATCGTAACATTCAGAAATTCCTTCGCCCAAAACAAACTTTTCAGTATTCGTAATACAGGAGTAAGCAACATGATTCAATTTCCGCAATGGGGCTGTTTTTTTGATTTTCACACGATGCCGAGCTGCCCGCAGGTAGGTGAAAATTTTGACGTTGGGCAATTCATCAAGGAACTCAAGTCCGCCAACATTGACTTCATTGTTTTTCCTGCCCGCTGCAATCTGGGCATGGCCTATTACAACACACGGAAAGGCATACGTCATCCCAGTCTCGAATATGATCTTTTTGGCAGGATTCTCGAGGCTTGTCGCCAGGCCGGCATCCGGTGCAGCGCCTATCTCAATGTCGGCCTCAGCCACGAGGAAGGACTCAGGCATCGGGACTGGCTGACCACCTGGCCGGACGGCAGCACCTATAAGGGGGACCGCATGAATAATTTTTTCCGGCGCATGTGTTACAATTCCCCTTATGCAGACCATTTCTGCAGCATGTTGCAGGAACTCACCGACGAATATGCCCCTGATGGCTTTTTCTTTGACTGCGCAACCATCAATCCCTGCATTGGCAGTGAATGCATCCGGGAAATGAAGGAACGCGGCATCGATTGGCAGAATGAAAAAGCCGTCTTCGAGTTTGCCCGGCTTTCCCGCGACCGTTTTTGTCAGCGCATAGCAAACCAAATCAAGCAGGCCAATCCGAACGCATTGCTCTATTTCAATGGCTTGACCTTCCAACAACAGGCGGACTTGGGCAATTACCTGGAATTTGAAGCCCTTGGACGAGCCATTTATGAGTCCCTGCCGGTGAAGGCACATTATGCACGCAAATTAAACAAGCCCGTCCTGAACATGATCGGACGCTTCCACAAAAGCTGGGCGGATTTCGGCGGAATATGCAGCGCCGATGCGCTGGAGTATTTTCTCGGTTATGGCCTGGCCAATACCATGCGCTGCACCGTCGGAGACCATTTCCATCCCAGAGGGGATATCCAAAAGCCGGTCTTTGATCTGATCCGGACGGTCTACGGAAAATTGCAGCGTTTTTCTGATTGCTACCAGGATGCGGAGGCGGTCACAGAATTTGCCCTGCTCACTCCCGAATATGCCTTTGACTACAGCACCCTGGATGGTCAGAAAGCGCTCTTTGCCTTGTGGGGAGCGGCACAAATGTTCGATCAGATGCACTTGCTGTATGATGTCATCACGCCGAACATGGATTTTTCCGCATATCGGGTGCTGGTCTTACTCGATGAAACTCGAATCGATCCGCAGACAGCCGAGCGCATCAAGGAGTTCCTGCAAAATGGCGGGAAGGTCTTTTGCTGCGGGCAGGGCGGCCTGGCGCTGGGCAGCGATCAGATGCTGCTGCCCTTGCCGGTGCAATGCCTGGGAACAAGCCCATGCAATCCCGCTTATATTTCAGTCAAAGCCGAGGTTTGCCCGGAATTTCCGGAGATGCCGGTAACTCTGTATCATCAAGGCATGTCCTACCGTGCTCAGCCTAGTGCTGACATCCTGGCCAGCATTATCAAGCCTATGGTGGAATATGGCTGGGATGGTGAACATGGCAACTATTACACGCCCCCAGACAAGGAAAATGGCGACGCGGCAGTGATTGAATCCGACAACGGAATCCTTTTTTCGCATCCGCTTTTTCAAACCTACCGGGAATGCAGCCAGCCTTGCTTTCTGCAATTGACAAAAACGCTTCTGAAACGCCTGCTCCCCGAGTCAATTCTCGAAATCCGCAATTTTCCAAGGTATTGCCGGACGACGCTGACTCGCCAGAAAAACCGCCTGCACCTGCATCTGATGAATTTCCACCCGGAATCGCCAAGCCCCTCCGTGGTCCTGGTCGAACCGCCTGGTGTGTTGACCGGAATCGAAGTGCGTCTGAATATGCAGGACAAAACCCCAACGCGCATTTACTGGGCCGATACGGGGAAGGAACTCCCTTGGCAGAAAACGGACAGGCAAATCCAGTTCGAAATAGACCGCCTGCAGGGCTATCAGGTGCTCACAATCGAATTTGTGTGAAAAAGGGGGCAGGGGGCAGGGT
>JAPXLT010000124.1:0-12538 GCA_033809415.1 Lentisphaeria bacterium | reverse complement strand
TCCATCTTGCAGGGAATGACCACGACCTCGCCGGCACAAGCCTATGGCACGGCACTGGCGCGCGCATTTGACTTGGATTATCTGAATATCGCTGTCGGCGGCGCGGTCATGAATGGCGCGGTCGCTGAAGCCGCCGCAGAACTCCCCTGGGATGTCGCCCTAGTGGCTTTCGGCGTCAACGACTGCAACCTGGGAGTTGGACTGGAAACGGAAGCAAGGGAGACAGAAGCGACTTTACGGGCATTGACTTCAACTGGACGCAAAGTGGTCTTGCTTACCCCGCTGCCTTGGCCCGGACGCGGCGACAAGGACCTCGATAGCTATATTGCCTGTCAGAAGAATATCGCTGCCAAATTCCCTGGTGTCATAGTTTTGGATGGCTACGATGCTGTCAGCATTGACCAGGAAAACTTCATAGACTCCTGCCACCCAAATGACCTTGGGAACCACAGAATTGCCGAGTTCCTGATTCGTAATTTGTCTTGCCTGCGCTGATGGATCTGCTTACAGTCTTGCGCAGGTGAAATCCAGCAGGGCTTCCCAGTTTTCCGGCAGGAAGTTGTGGTCGCCGGTGCGCAGGAAATAGCCGACTTGGTCGCCGATCCATCGTCCCGGAGGCGGAAATTCTGCGGAAGCCAACCCACGCTTGCCGAAAATCTTCCAGGCTGGGGAAGCATGGAAAGCGGAGAGGAATTCGCCTTTTGGGTCGGCGTAGAGGTCGTTTTCGGCACTGGCCACATAAAGCAGGCGTGGTGCAATGGCCGCCATCAGAAAATGCTGATCGATGGGAAATTCGGAGTCTCGCCCGGTATATTGATCGAAGCTTGCCCGCAGCCAATGCGGATTCCAGTGATTGATCCACTCGAAATTTTCACCGTAATAGCGATGTGCCAGTTTTGCGCCGCAGGTGCCGGAGCAATTGGATACAGTCAGGGCGATGCGGGTGTCGTTCGCACCGGCCCACAGAGCAGTCTTGCCCAGGCGCGAATGCCCATGCACGATGATTTTGGCAGGGTCCAGTTCAGGCTGGGTGCAGAGGCAATCGATGATCCGCTGGATTCCCCAGGCCCAGGCGCTGATCGAGCCGGTTTCACGTTCCGGTGAATTCCACTGTTCCGGAGTATAGAACATGCGCATGATGCTGTTTTCAAAGCCATCCGGACGGTCGGGATAAATATCGTAGTAGCACATCGTTGCCGTAGCAAATCCCCGCTCGAGGACACGTTCGAATTCCCAACGGGAAGCCAGGGTTCCACGCCTGCTTTCGTCAACCCGCTTGTCAGCATAGCGGATGGTTCCCAGAGAGGGATAGCGTTCAAAAGGATGGAAGGTCACTTCGGGATCGCTGCTGGTGGCAAGGTTTCCACAGAAATTCAGCCCGACAAAGACCGGAACTTTGCCGGTGCGTTTTTTCGGAATGTAAAGCAGCAGATGCAGAATCCGTTCCATATCCCGGTGCCGACAGACAATATCGATCTCCCGGCGCAGAGCCAACCCCCTAAAAGCGCATCCCTCGGATCGAACGATAAAGGACAGTTCTTCACATACAGGCGGAATGGAGCCATACATGTGTTCAGCGAGTGCCGATAAAAGAAGCGGGCGGGTTTTTCCGGTAAATTCTTCAGGCGTCGTCTGGTCATCCAATGGCAATGCCGGAACAGTGAATTCACCAACCGCGTTCTCATCCAAGTTCATCCGATCGGCTTTCGCCTGCACCGGCTCAGGCAGATTCTCAGTCGCAAATCGCTTTTCTTTCATTTCATACCTTTTCAATGAAAAGTTTTCCGGGAGGCTTATTTTGCGTACGGTGTTTTAGTTTCCGGTGAATTTATCGCTATTCCAGCAACGGAATGGACGATTTCGGTATAGGTGGCGGCCAATGTAGTCACATCTGAACCGATGTTGATGAAACGATATCCCATCTTGACCAGCTCGAGGTAATTGCCCAGGCTGCCTACGGTACCGGCAAATTTGCCGTGCCTAGTGGCGACTTCCGCAATGCGTTTGCATGTCTCCAGCAAGACTGGATTGCTGAAATTGCCGGGGTCTCCTATCGAATGTGAAAAGTCGCCTGGCCCGAAGAACAGCATGTCGTAACCGTCCAGGGCGGCGATTTCCTCGAGTTCCTCGAGCGGTTCCGGGTCTTCGATCTGGAAGATCACAAAGCGTTCGCGGTTGGATTGTTCGAGATAGTCCTTCACGGGCACCCGGCAGTATTTGCCGTCGGCATTGCCGCCGTCAAGCGGGCGTCTGCCCTGTGGATGGAAGCGGGTCATGTTGACAGTCTGCTTTGCCTCTTGTAGGCTCATCAGATGCGGCACCATGATGCCGGAAGCATCCATTTCCAGCGGCAGTATGTAATCGCTGTAGCATCCTTTCTGCACCCGGCACACTATGTCGCAGTCGTAGGCCTTGGCGCCCAGGATCAGTTCCTGGATGGTTCGGTAGTCATTTCCGATATGCTCCTGGCAAGTCCAGATGCAATCGAAACCGCTCATGGCGATGATTTCAGCGACCCGCGGGTCCGCCAGATTCATTTTCGTGCACAGTGCGACTTCGCCGTTGCGCAACTTGCGAAGCACCCGGCTTTCCCTCATTTTCCATTCTGTTTGCATTGTATGCCTTCTCTTTCCTGTGATGCATGTACGTAACATAAAATCCTGGACAATACCTGTCTGATTTCGTTCAATATAATATAACGCTTTGCCTAATTCCATCAGAAACGAGGATAAAAAAACAAGTGCATAGTGAAACTGAGTGACAGTTTTTTACAACGAAAAACACGAATGGACACGAAAATTTTCATGGCAAGCACGACGTATTCGCGCAGGCAAAGCCATTTCCAGCAAAATTTTCGTGTCCTTTCGGGCATTTCGTTGTTAAAAAAGAAAAAGAAATTCTCGCTTATCCTCAGGCTTGTTCGGTATTCCTTGAAGAGTTATATTACTTGACTGTTCGGTGTGACGGCTTGGAAGCTATGCACTCGCTATTTTGGCCTTTATCTGGAGAATGACATGAACCCATTGGCGCTCGAACAGAACGAAAAAATCATCTCGGTGAATCCTGTTGTCTATGAGATGCTTTCGGAACTTGGCAAGCGGATTTATTTTCCCAGCAAAGGAATTTTGAGCCAGTCTGCGGAAGCGAAGAAGCTGGCGAAGAAATTCAATGCGAGCATAGGTACGGCACTCGAATCTGGCAAGGCGATGTATTTAAACAGTGTCATGGACAGCATTTCCGGGGTCAGCCCGAATGATGCATTGTTGTATGCGCCTTCTCAGGGCACTCTCGAGCTTCGGGAGCTGTGGCGGAAAAAGAACCTGCATGACAATCCGGACCTCGATGGGGTCGCATGCAGTCTGCCGGTAGTCACCAATGGACTCTCCGGTGCGCTGTCCGTAGCTGCCGACCTCTTTGTCAATCCCGGAGATACGGTGCTGCTGCCGGATATGAACTGGGATAACTACCTGCTGAATTTCGAAGACCGCTGCGGAGCAAACCTGCAATACTTCAATTTTTTTGCAGGTGACGGCCTGGACCTGGACGCATTCCGCGATGCCCTGGCAGTACAACCGGTCGGCGGAAAAGTGCTGGTCATTTTGAATTTTCCGAACAATCCAACGGGATATACGGCGACGGAAACGGAAGGCACTGCGATGGCTCAGGCTCTGCTCGAGACGGCGGAGCGCGGAGTAAATGTGATCGCTTTAGTGGATGATGCCTATTACGGCCTGTTTTTCACTCCGGAAGCGATGAAGCAGTCGATCTTCTGCAAGCTGGCTGGGAAGCATCCCCGGCTGATGGCAGTCAAAGCGGATGCTGCCACCAAGGAAGTCTATGTCTGGGGACTGCGCATTGGATTCCTGACCTTCTCGGTTGGCGGTGCCGGTGAAAACAGCCCGCTGTATGCTGCACTCGAAACGAAGGCATCCGGTTTGATCCGCAGCACTATCAGCAATGCTTGTGCCCTGTCCCAGAAAATTATCAGCAATGCATTGAGCAATCCCGAGTTCTATGCTCAACGCGCTGAAAAAGTGGACTTGATGGGCAGGCGTGCCGGGAAGGTGCGGGAAGTGCTCGATAGCCATGCGGAATATGCACAGCACTTTGTCGCCTATCCATTCAACAGCGGATATTTCATGTGCCTGAAACTGAAGACAGTCAACAGCGAGGCACTTCGCAAGCAGCTGCTTACGCAATATGGAGTGGGCACGATCTCTATTACAGCCACCAACTTGAGAATCGCTTTCAGCTGCCTGGAAGAAGGCGAAATCGAAGAATTATTCGCCCTGATCTATAAAGCCTGCTGCGACCTGACGCCAGCTTAATAAAGCTTTTTTTAACCACGAAAGGCACGAAAATTTTCCGTGCCTTTCCGTGCTTTCCGTGGACAAAAAATAGAGTTTTAGTCACGGTTCATTGACTGTGACTTCCTGTTCGAGTGCTTTGAATATCTGGCTCAGTGACTGGCAGAAGTTGGTCACCATGATCTGGCCGGCGTTGCGGTCGTCGCTGCGGAACGCCTCCATGATGGTGACAGTCTGTTCCGAATGCTCTGTCAGCCCGATGGATACCAGCTGCCCCTTGAGGCGCTGCAGAATGGCAATGGTCTCTTCTGCATTTCCCTGTTGTGCGTAGGCGGTTAGATTGTCCAGCACCGGGCGCCAGTCGGTCACGGTCTGAGCCAGGATCATCTTGATTTCACCCAGGGAAATCTGATATTGCTCGCGCATGAAATCATGCATGCGGCGTATAATTGCGCCTTCCGATGTTTCCTGGGGTACCTGCGGTTCGCGGAATTGTCGTTCCGGAGTCACTCCGAGGGCGTCGGCGATGCAGAGCAGGAGCTGGTCGCGCTCGAAGGGCTTGGGAATGAAGCCAGTCGAGCCAGCGCCGAGGGCACGGTCGATATCCTCCTGGAATGCGGATGCTGTCAGCGCGATGATATGGGTACGTCCACTGTTATCGAGTTTGCGGATTTCCCGGATTGCGGTATAGCCATCCATGATCGGCATCTGAATATCCATGAAGATCAGATCAAAGCGCTGCTGGCGGCATAACTCGAGTGCTTCCCGCCCATTTTCCGCAGTGCGATAGGGTAACCCCACGCTCTGACAAATGGTTTCCAGCAGAAACAGGTTGGTGGGCGTGTCATCCACCAGCAAAGCCCAGTATTTTTTCAATTCCGTGCGCGGCAGAATGACCCGGTAGAGTTCGGAGATGCGTACCTGTTCTTCCGGCTTGGCGGAAAGCACGCGCAACGTGAAGGAGAAACAGGAACCCTCGCCCGGACGGCTGTGCAGAGCCATCTGGCCACCCATCAATTTGACCAGGGCTGACGAGATGCTCAGCCCCAGGCCGGTGCCGCCGTAGCGCCGGGCGATTGTATCGTCAGCCTGGGCAAAGGGCTTGAACAGGCGCTGCTGGACATTGAAGGGAATGCCGACACCACTGTCGCGAACCGCAAAATCCACCTGCTCGAATTCACTGTCAGATTCCTTGCGGCAAGTGACTTCCAGGACAACTTCGCCGCGATCCGTGAACTTGACGGCATTGTTGAGCAAATTATCGAGCACTTGGCGCAGACGCCCTGCATCCGCACGGATGATCTGCGGATGGCTGCCGTTGAACTCGAGGTGTACCTTCAAGGGTTTGCCTTTTGCCAGCTGCCTGGCGACCGCGACCCGTTCCTCGACAAAATCATGCAGATCAAAGGCAATTTCCTCGATCGCCAGGCGTCCTGCCTGGATTTTTGAATAATCAAGAATCTGATTGATCACATGCATCAGACTGCGGGCGCTCGAATCGATAATACGCAAGTATTGTTTCTGCTGGTCATTCAACGGCGTCTCTGCAAGGTTGCCAAGGAAACCGACGAGTCCATTGAGCGGAGTGCGTATCTCATGGCTCATCGAAGCAAAAAAATTGTCCTTGAGTTGTAATTCCTTTTGGAAGCGTTTGAAGCAAATCGTAAAGGTTTTTTCCAAATCCTCGCTGAGCATGTTTTCGGAGTGGTTTTCCTCGTGTTCTGCCATTCCCCTGCCGAACTCCCGTGACAGCGCCAGGAAGGTATTCAAAATGCGCTTTTGGCGGGATTTTTCCAGAATGCGTAGGGTTATCAGTGTAGCGCAGAGCAGCACGGCAAGAACCGCTGACAGTACACAGCGGCGGAATAATCCTTTGGCCGCAGCCTGCCCATTTTTATGGTTTCTGACCATCTGTTCCTGGATTTTATTCTGGATATCGGCTGTGACCTCGAGCACTTTGTTCAACGATGCTTCATAGCCGGTGCGCAGGTCCTGCATATATCCTTCGAGCTGATTCAAGTCCTGCTGCAAGACTTGCACGAATGCCGCCATCTGTTTGTCCGGCATCCGGGTATTGGCATCGAGGTGCATCATCTGGTTCAGTTCATCGCGGATGGCGAGGCTGTTCCGTTCAGCCACATCGCGCATGGAGCTGCTGCTCCGGATGGAGCGTGCGGTCTCCTGCTGCCTCGAGACTGCTGAATTGATCTGGCTTAATCGGACATTGGCGCCGTTCAGGCTGTCCAGCACAGTCAGGCTTCGGTGCAGGCTGAATAGGATGAAAATGGAAAACAGGGCAAAGAGCAGTCCCGGCCAGAGGAGGTGATCCAGTCGTAGTTTCATGGCGGCTGTTTCCTATCGAGTTGAAGGAAGTGATGCAAGGATGTAGAGCGTGTCCAAAAAGTTTTTTTTTAACCACGAGCCACACGAAAAGGCACGAAAAATTTTTATAGGGTTGCTGCTTTGACGAATGAGCTTGCTCTGGCAAAATTCTTGTGTGCCTAGGTCGGCTTTACGCAATTGCGTCGGAGGCGATATGGAGCGCCGGCGGCTCGCCGGCGTCGGCATCGCGACTACAACCCACTGAAAAACGCGGAAATAGTTCGTGTTTTTTCGTGCTTTTCGCGGTTAAAAACTTTTTAGACGGGGGGTATGCAGAGACGAGAAGACCGCAGCGGTATGACTCGGCTGCGGTCTTGGAGGAAAAATCATGCACTGAAATTGCGAATCAGAAGCAGAAATTGATGATCGGGAAGAAAGGTACGGTTGATTTGGTCACAATATTGATCAGTCCGACTTGCAATCCGGTCAGGAATTCCGTATAATTGACTATTCCAACTTGGATGCCGCGATGTTCGAGCGAGGTATTGACCAGTGCAAAATCCAGTCCGCGCGAGATGTTTTCCGTGGAATTGAAAAAGCCGATGCTGGCACCGTTGGAAGCGCCGGCCACATTGACCAGTCCGAGTTGCAATCCGGCAAAATATTCAGAGGCGCGATTGAAGAGGTTAACCTGCAATGCGGCAGTATTGCCATTGATTGAAACCAGGCCCAAGTCCAAGCCGGCCATATTCTGGTTGCTGCCATACGGGAGATTGAGCTTTAAACCGGATACGTCAATGTAATCAGGAACCAGCTGGGTCTTCGGCGCCCAAATACTGATCTGCAAAGCAGACGTATTGAAGGCATGAACAGATACACAGCAAAGCAAAAACAACCCTAGCCCCAGAAACATTTTTTTCATCGTAAAAACCTCCTCAATGTAACACAAAAAGTGAATGTCAGACCTGAATCAATCAGAACATATATAAAAGTAACCCGTAAAATGCATTTTTCCAGTCGATTTAACGAGAAACTAATATAACAGGGTGCGGGGGCAGGGTGCAGGGTGAAGGGTGAAGGGTGAAGGGTGCAGGGTGAAGGGTGAAGGGTGAAGGGGTGCGGGGATGGGTTCGTAGGATAAACGTCCGTGCCATGTCCACCATGTCCACTATGGAACATTCAAGCGTGGTAGACTAAAGGCACCATCACAACCGGGACGGTTGCGCCACTTTTTAAACCTGCACCCTTCCACTCGCCACTAACCCTGCCCCCTGCACCCTGCCCCCTGCACCCTACTTTCAATGACATCGCGAATGATCTGCTCCAGGTTGCGTTTTGGCTGATATCCGATCAAGTCGTGTACTTTACTCAAATCAGGCACCCGCCGTCGCATGTCGTCAAATCCCTCGCCGTAGGCCTGATCGTAGGGGATCTTGACGATTGGCGATGCGCTTCCGGTCATTTTCTTCACGCGTTCGGCCAGTTCCAGGATCGTGATTTCCTGGTTGTTTCCGACATTGATGACCTGTCCGCGAGCCTTGGGGCAGTTCATCAATTCGAGCAGTGCTTCGACGACATCCTGTACATGCGCGAAGCAGCGGCTTTGCTGTCCGTCGCCATAAACCGTGATCGGTTCCCCTTTCAGCGCCTGTTTGACGAAGCTGGGCACGACCATGCCGTATTGTCCAGTCTGCCGCGGACCGACAGTATTGAAAAGGCGCACCACAATGACCGGCAGTTTGGATTCCACCCAATGTGCTAGGGCGAGGAATTCGTCCAAGGCTTTGGCGCAGGCATAGCTCCAACGCCTGGTGCTGGTGGCGCCCATCACGGTATCATCATTTTCACTGAAAGGGACTTTCGAGCCTTTCCCATAGACTTCAGAGGTCGAGGTCAGCAGGAAGGGGCGGCGGTAACGTGCGCAGGCTTTCAGCACGGATTCCGTACCGCCGACAATGCTTTCGATCGTGCGCACCGGCTGATCAATAATCAGGCGCACACCGACCGCAGAGGCGAGATGATACACGGCACTGACCTCACGGACGCATTCCTCAACAAGCGCCGCATTATTCACATTATCCACAATGAGGCGAAGTTTTTTGTTGTCCTCGAGTTCCGCAAGGTTGTCATAAGACCCCGTCGAGAGGTCATCAATGACAAGGACATCCTCGCCCTGGGCCAGCAAAGCCCGGCATAAGTGCGAACCGATAAAGCCGGCACCACCAGTGACCAAAATACTCATCTATTATCCTCCGGCTTCTTTTTCTCCGACCGATCCGACCGATCCGACCGATCCGACCGATCCGACCGATCCGACCGATCAGTCGGAGAAACCAATAGGCCAGATCACAAATCCGCGTGCAATCCTATCCGTCAGAGCAACAACTCTACAAATTTTCCGCGTTTTCCGTGGACAAAAAAAGGTTGATTTCGTCCTATTTCCCGAGTTCTGCCGAACGCTTACAGGCCGCACGCGTCAAATCCTCGACCAGGCCACGGAAATTTGCCTGTTCGAGCACCTCCAGCGCGGCGGCAGTCGTGCCTCCCGGAGAAGTCACTGCAATGCGCAATTCTTCCGGCGAAGCGATCTTCTGTTGCAACATTTCAGCGCTGCCTGCCATCGTTTGCACTGCCAGCTCGAGTGCCAGCTCGTCCGGCAAGCCGAGTTTCATGCCGGCGAGACGCAATGCCTCGACAAATTCAAACATGTAGGCGGGTCCGCTGCCGCTGATGGCGGTGACGGCATCGAGAAGGTCTTCAGAGACTCTCCAGGCTTTGCCCAGGGCGCTGAAGATCTTGTCAGTGAGCGCAGCCCCGGCTTCATCGGATTCGCTGCCGAGGGCATAGCAGCTGGCGCCCATTCCAACCATAAGGGGAGTGTTGGGCATGACCCGGACAATGCGCCCGCTGGCAAACCATTGTCTCAGCTTCGTGATGCTGATTCCTGCACAGATCGAGATGATCAGGACATCATCCTTGCGTGGCGGCAGGCTGCTGACGACGGCCTGCGCGACCTGGGGCTTGACCGCCAGGATCAGAACGTCGGCCTTGCCAATCAGCGCGGAAGGATTTTCTACACAGGGCAGACCGGTCTTGGCGGTAAACTGTTCCCGGGCCGCACTCGAAATATCGCAGGCCTGGATCGTGTCATGCGGAAAAACATTTTTTTTCAGCAAACCACCAACCAGCGCAGAAGCCATTTTCCCGGCGCCAATAAAAAGCAGATTCATGTCGTACTACTCCGCCAAAGCAACAACTCTATAATTTTCGTGTTTTTCGTGTTTTTTCGTGGTTAAAAAATGTTATCAGAGTCCCATTTTTTCCCGCATGTTAAACAAGCTGCGTTCGAGGCTGTCGAAGGGGTCCAGGTCTCCGCTGTCGCGCTCGACAATGTACCATCTGACGCCGGCATAGCGGCAGGCCTGTACAATCCGGTGCCAATGCAGGTTCCCATCGCCGATCTCGCACATTTTGGGAAGCCGTTCCGGGAAGGAGATGGTCATGTCCTTGAAATGAACGCAGGGAATCCGCCCGGCGACCTTCTCGATGTAGGCGGCCGGATCGGAGCCACCGCGGGCTACCCAGTGCGTATCGATCTCAATCCAGATTTCCGGGTCCAGGTTATTGATCAGCAAATCCATCGGGCGCTGACCGTCAACCGGTGCAAATTCATGGTGGTGATTGTGATAGCCAATGCTGACGCCGGACCCAGCGAACTTTTTGGCGATGGCATTGTATTTCACGATGAAGTTATCAATGACCGAACGGTTCCAGGCCTCGGTGAAAAATCCGCCGATGGCGGTATACTTGCAATTCCAGAGCTGATGTTCCTCGATGACGCGGGCTGTTTCCTTTTCCATCTCATCGAGGCTGACATGGGTCGCCGCGCACTGCAAGCCTTCCCCATCCAGTATTTTCTTCATTTCCGCCGCCTCGATCTTGCCCATTCCGGAAATCTGGATGCCGTCATACCCCATTTTCTTCACTTTTGCACAGGATTTGGCGATGTCCACAGGGGTTTTGCAGAAGTCCCGCAAGGTGTACATTTGAGCAGCAATTAAAGCCATGACTGAATTTTCCTTTCTCTGGTTAGTTAACTCTTCTTTTTGTAAGCAGTTGATCAAAATAGGCAATGGTGCGTTTCAGCCCCTCATCCAGGTTGATGGTCGGTTGCCAGCCGAGTTTTTCCTTGGCGAGGGTGATGTCCGGACGGCGTTGCTTGGGGTCGTCTTGCGGCAAGGGCTGATAGACGATCTTCGAACGGGAACCAGTCATGGCAATGACTTTTTCGGCCAGTTCCCTAATCGAAAATTCTCCCGGATTGCCAAGGTTGACCGGACCGGTGAAATCATCCTCGGAGTCCATCATCCGGATCATGCCATCAATCAGGTCATCGCAATAGCAGAAAGAGCGAGTCTGACTGCCGTCACCATACAGGGTGATATCCTTATTCAGCAAAGCCTGTACGATGAAATTGGAGACGACGCGCCCGTCGTTGGGGTGCATCCGCGGTCCATACGTATTGAAAATGCGGATGACCTTAATGCGCAATTTGTGCTGGCGCCAATAATCGAAGAAAAGAGTTTCCGCGCAGCGTTTCCCTTCATCGTAGCATGAACGGACGCCGATGCAGTTGACTCGACCCCAATAACTTTCCACCTGGGGGTGGACTTCCGGATCGCCGTAAACTTCGCTCGTCGAGGCCTGCAAGATTTTAGCCTTGACCCGTTTTGCCAGGCCGAGCATGTTGATGGCACCATGGACACTGGTCTTAGTGGTTTGCACCGGATCAAACTGGTAATGGATCGGGGATGCGGGGCAGGCTAGGTTGTAAATCTCATCGACCTCGACATAGAGCGGAAAGGTGATATCGTGACGGAGCAGCTCGAAATGCGGATTGCCCAGAAGATGAATGATATTATCCTTGCTGCCAGTGAAGAAATTATCCGCCACGAGCACATCATGTCCGGCAGCAATCAGCCGATCCGCCAGATTGGAGCCAAGAAACCCCGCCCCGCCAGTAATCAGCACACGTTTTCTAGTCAAGGATTTCATAGGTCGCGTAACAGCCTTTCTTCAGATAACCGACGGAATCCTTAAATATAGCACATCATTAAGGCAATTCCTCTGCGAATCCTTTTTTTTAACCACGAACCACACGAAAAAGCACGAAAATTTCGTGTCCGTTCGTGTCTTTCGTTGTAAAAACCTGTCACCTTGCTTCATTGACGGCTTATATTGAATGAAAGCCCATATTGCTTGCGGCATATATTTGATACGCAAAGTCAGGTTTTTTATGAATACCGATGTGATTATTATTGGTGCGGGAGCGGCTGGATTGATGGCGGCTTGCTGCGCCGGGGAGGCCGGCCTGAACGGTTTGCTTATCGAGCGCCGCCACCGTCCTGGCCTTAAATTGCTGCTGTGCGGTAACAACCGCTGCAATCTGAGCCATAGCGGAACGGCGGAGACTCTAATACAGGAGTACGGGGAACCTGTCGGCAGCTTTCTAAGCACGGCTCTGCAGGAATGCCCGCCTGCGGTGTTGCGGAAATGGTTCGGCAGCTGCGGGCTGGCAACGACGGTGCTGAAGGATCGCATTTACCCGCGCTCCGGCAAAGCCGATGACGTCCTGCATTGCTTTACCGACCGCCTGCGGGACCTCGAAGTGCCGCTGATGCTAAACTGCCCGGCCCAGAAAATCGCTGCCATTCCAGGCGGCGGGTTTGAAATCATCTGCGGGAAAGTCCGCATGCAGTCGCGTTTTGTGCTGGTTTGCACCGGCGGGGTTTCCTACCCGAAGACCGGGAGTGTTGGCGACGGACAGCGCATGGCCGGCGAGCTGGGGCTGCGCCTCGAGCCTTACCGTGCCGGTTTGGCGGGCATCGAGGTCAGCAACCAGTGGTTGC